>JAKAZJ010000433.1 GCA_021826565.1 Pseudomonadota bacterium
CCTGGAGCATGACGATCTGTACCAGGCCGGCGGCCACACCTATTTCCAGATCGGCGCGAAATTGATCGACCCGCCGGGCGCATGTCGATCGAACCACGCGGTGATCTGCGCGCTGGCCGCCCGCCTTGGCGCCGAGCATCCCGGCTTCCGCATGACGGAAATGGAACTGATCGACGCCACCTTGCGCGCGTCCGGCCGACCGGGCGCGGGGGAGGTGCAAGCGCGGCGCTGGGTGGACGCAGCCGAGCCGTTCGCCACCGCGCATTTCCACGACGGGTTTCCGCATCGTGACGGACGGTTCCATTTCCGTCCCGACTGGGCGGCGCTGGGTCCGTTCGCGGCCGGGATGCCGGCACTGCCGGATCATTTCGCGATCATCGACGAACGCACGCCGACGACGCCGTTCCGCATGATGACATCGCCAGCACGGCAGTTCCTGAATACCAGCTTCACCGAGACACCGGGGTCGCGCAAGCGCGAAGGCCGGCCCACCGTCATGATCCACCCCACGGATGCCGCCCGACTGGGCCTGACGGACGGCGCCCGTGCGCGCCTCGGCAATGCCCGCGGCACCGTGGTCCTGCACGCGCGTCTGTTCGACGGCGTGCAACCGGGCGTGCTGGTGGTGGAAAGCGTCTGGCCGTCGGAATGCTACGAGGGCGGGATCGGCATCAACGCGCTGACCAGCGACGATCCGGCTCCGCCGGCCGGGGGCGCGGTGTTCCACGACACGGCCGTGTGGGCCGAGGCCGCGGCGGCACGCGAACGCCTGGCCGCCGAATAACACGGGGGGAAGGACGCCATGACCGACGCCTATCGGGTACTTGCGTATAATTCGGCGCAGGATTCGGAGAACAAGATCCACGACGACGCCGTGGCGCGCCGCTTCGGGTTCACGGGCGGTCTGGTGCCGGGGGTCGATGTCTGGGCCTATATGGCCCATCCGGCAGTCGCGCGTTGGGGCCGTGCCTGGCTGGACCGCGGCACGGCGTCCTGCCGCTTTGCCAAACCCGTCTACGATGGCGACGAGGCGATCATCACGGCCAGCGAAACGCCCGACGGGATCACGATCGGCGTGGAAAGCCATTCGGTTGCCTGCGCCGAGGGAAGCGCGGCACTGGTCGATACCCCAGCCGCGCCCGGCCGCTATGCCATCCCTCCGGAACCGCCGGCATCGCGGCCGCCGGCGGACGAAACCTCGCTCGCCGTCGGCAGGCTTCTGGGAATGCGTCCGCTGGCGTTGACCGAGGCGTTTCACCACGCCTATCTGCGCGACGTACGCGAAACCGACCTGCTCTATGCGCGTGAGGGTCTGGCGCATCCGGGGCTGATCCTGCGCACCGGCAACTGGGCGCTGAGCCATAACGTGGTGCTGGGACCGTGGATGCATGTCGGCAGCACGATCCGCAACCTGTCGGCGGGGCGCGTGGGAGAGACGGTCACGGTGCATGCTCGCGTGGCGGCCAATTACGAGCGCAAGGGCCACCGGTTCGTGGAGTTGGACGCCCTGGTGCTGGCCGATGCGACCCGCCCGCTGGCGGAATTGCATCACGTGGCGATCTACCGGCCGCGGCAGGCAGGGTGACGCGCGCGCGGTCGGCCGCGTCCGTGAACGCAATGGAGCTACGGTAACCTATTCCAACGATGGGCGGCGCTCCCCGATCGTCACTCAGGACAGCGCCCCGCGTGCGCAGCCGAACCAGGCCCGGCCGTCCGCCCCGGCCGATGGCAAGGTCATGCGCGGCAGCTCCATCCCGCCCGCCACGGGTACTAGCACCCCGCCCCCCAGCAGCAGCGCGATACGCCCCACCGCGGCTGCGTCCAGCGCCGAGAACCCCACCGCCAACCCCCCTGGCCCCAGCCGCGCCGGGATCGTCCAGCCGCCACCGCGCCCGTCGAAGCGCAGCGCCCCCGGCCAAGTCGCACCATGCGGCCGCGTCGTCCCCGGGACATACAGCACGACCACCACGCCATGCCCGCGCCGCACTGTCACCCGCAGCCGGCCGCCGCGCCCATCCGCGCGCGCCACGCAGCCGGCCACCGGATCGGTGGTGAACCGCCAAGCCCCCGCCACCCGGGCACGTTGCGGCGCTGCGGGCTGCATCGCGGGGGGCAACGGCAGCGCCGGGCCGGTCGCGACCGGCTTCGGCTTCGGCGCCGTCTGACAGCCGGCCAGCGTCAATGCCGCAAGCAGGACGAACGAACCGGACGGCAGGCGCACGGGGACCTCGGGGCATGGGGCGACAGGATCAGGACCATAAAACGAAACGCCCCCGTCGCGACAGAGGCACGGGCGGTGCCTCGATCGTCCGGTGCAGCCCCCAGGCGGCAGCCAGCGGCAGCAGGATCGCCAGCGGCACCCACAGGATCGTGAACCATGCCGAATTGCCGCCGGCGACGCACGCCAGCACGATCCCCAGCAGCTTCTGCACCGGCTCATTCACAAGATAGAGAGCATAGGAAATCGACCCCAGCCAACGCAGCGCGGGGCGGCGCAACAGGGACCCCAGCGAGGTTGCCAGCGGGGCTGCCAGCAGCGGGGCGGGGACGCCGCGCTCAGTCGCCAGGCATGCGGTCCAGACCAGCGGCGCGGCGAGTTTCCCGATCCCGCCATGCAGGAAGCACAGTACCAGCGTCCCCGCCAACACCGCCGCGTGGCGCCACCACGCCTGCGGCCTGTCCACCCACAGCGCCCCCGCGATCCCCAGTGCGAAATACTGCGCCGCGTTGGGCAGGAACGCGCGCGAAAACACCCAGCCAGGCGGCGCCACG
This sequence comes from Pseudomonadota bacterium, assembly GCA_021826565.1. The sequence continues at coordinate 2,773 of JAKAZJ010000433.1, forward strand.
CGGCCCCAGCTCAGCCCTGCTGCTGCGAGGGCCAGGAACAGCCATGGCAGCGCGCCCCGCCAGCGCTGCCCGCCGGCCACCGCGATCAACGCCACCAGGGCATAGAACTGGAACTCAGTGGACAGGCTCCAGGCGGCGCCGAGAAATCCCACCCAGGCCCAAGGCAGGACGCCGCGCGGAAACAGCCCATGCGTCATCGTCAGATGCGCCGCCAGCACCGCCCAGCCATCCGCCGGCCAGCCGCCGGACCAGATGAACCGGCCCGGGCTGACCGGGCCGATCCAGCCCATGGCGGGAAACGGCAGGGACAGCGGCTGGATCGCCACCGCCAGCGCCAGCACGGCCAGGTACAGCGGCAGGATCCGCCGCGCCCGCGCCCGCAGAAATGGCCCGGGGCGCCACGCGAACCGATCCAGCGAACGGGTGATCACCAG
>JAKAZJ010000434.1 GCA_021826565.1 Pseudomonadota bacterium
CCCGGCGCGGGCCTCCTTCGCCATGCCGTGCTGGGTGTAGCGCACGCCCACGGCGCACTTGCCGTCCAGAATCACGGCGGAGGCGAGCGCGTCCGTCTCGATCCGCAGATTGGGCCGCGTCCGCGCCGGATCCAGGAACGCGCGCGCGGTGGACCAGCGCCGGCCGTCCTTCTGCGTCACCTGGTAGTAGTTGAACCCTTCCTGATGGCCGTTGTTGTAGTCGGGGTTGGTGGGAAAGCCCTCGGCTGCGGCCGCATCGATCAGGGCATCGCAGATTTCGTGATGCTCGCGCATCGGCGCCACGTTCAGCGGCCCGCCCTGGCCGCGCGTCGCGTCGCCGCCGGATTCGTAATGTTCCGAGCGCCGAAAATACGGCAGCACGTGTTCGTACGACCAGCCGCGATTGCCGAATTGCGACCAGGTGTCATAGTCCAGCGGATTGCCCCGCACATACAACATCCCATTGATCGAGGACGATCCGCCCAATGTGCGCCCGCGCGGAATCGGGATGCGCCGGCCGCGCACGTTTTCTTCGGGCTCGGTCTCGAAACACCAGTTGTAGCGGGTGTCGTTCAGCAGCTTGTTGAAGCCGACAGGGATGGAGATCCAGAAATTATTGTCCGGCGGGCCGGCTTCCAGCAGCAGGACGCGGATCGCCGGGTCCTCGGTCAGCCGGTTGGCCAGCACGCAGCCGGCCGAACCGGCGCCGACGATGATGTAATCCCATTGGTCCATCCGGACTTTCCCCCGCGCAATGCACGGCGATTGGGGCGGAAAAGCCGGCGCCGCGCAAGGGGCGGGTCAGAAATGGATCGCGCGACCATAGGCGGCCAGCACCGCCTCGTGCATCGTTTCGCTGATGGTGGGATGAGGGAACACGGTGTGCATCAGCTCGGCCTCGGTCGCCTCCAGGGTGCGAGCGATGGTGTAGCCCTGGATCATTTCGGTGACTTCGGCGCCCACCATATGCGCGCCCAGCAACTCGCCGGTTTTCGCGTCGAACACGGTCTTCACCAGCCCGTCCGGCTCGCCCATGGCGATCGCCTTGCCGTTGCCGATGAAGGGGAAGCGGCCGACGCGGATCTCGTGCCCCGCGGCACGCGCCGCGGCCTCGGTCAGTCCGACCGAGGCCACCTGCGGACGGCAATAGGTGCAGCCCGGGATATTCCGCGCGTCCATCGGATGCACGTCGGGCAGACCGGCGATCTTCTCCACGCAAATCACGCCTTCGTGGCTGGCTTTGTGCGCCAGCCAGGGCGGGCCGGCCAGATCGCCGATCGCGTACACCCCAGGCTCGCCAGTGCGGCCATAGCCATCGATCACGACATGGGTACGATCGACTTTCACCGCCGTGCCTTCCAGGCCGAGGCCCTCCACATTGCCGACGATACCGACGGCCGAGATCACGCGATCCACCGTGATCGCCTGGCTCTTGCCGCCGGCTTCGACCGTGACGGTCACGTTGTCGGCGCCCTTGGCGACCGATTTCACGGCCGCCCCGGTCAGCAGCTTCATTCCCTGCTTCTCGAACGCTTTGTGCGCGAAGGCCGAGATTTCAGCGTCCTCCACCGGCAGGATGCGATCCAGCACTTCCACCACCGTGACTTCGGCGCCCATGTTGCGGTAGAAACTGGCGAATTCGATGCCGATCGCGCCGGAGCCGATCACCAGCAGGGATTTCGGCATCGCCGGCGGAACCATGGCTTCCTTGTAGGACCAGATCAGCTTGCCGTCGGCTTCGATCCCGGGCAGCTGGCGGGCGCGGGCGCCGGTCGCCAGGATGATATGCGGCGCGGTCAGGGTGGCAACCGGCTTGCCGTCCTTGGTCACGGATACGGTGTTCTTGCCCGCCAGCTTGCCGGCACCGTCGAACACGGTGACCTTGTTCTTGCGCAACAGATGCGCGACGCCGGACGAAAGTTGTTTCGCCACCGCGCGCGAGCGCTTCACCACCGCGGCGAGGTCGAATTTCGCGGTGACCGGGGCGAAGCCGAACTCGGGGAGATGGCCCAGCAGATGATTGATCTCCGACGTACGCAGCAGCGCTTTGGTCGGGATGCAGCCCCAGTTCAGGCAGATGCCGCCCAGATGTTCGCGTTCCACGACGGCGGCCTTCATGCCGAGCTGCGCGGCGCGGATCGCGGCGACGTAGCCGCCGGGGCCGCCGCCGAGGACGATCAGGTCGAAGCTGGTATCGGGCATGGGATGGCTCCTTTTCTCAGGCGGCGAGGGCAGCCAGAGCGTCGCCCCGCAGCTGCATCACGGTCCAGTCCTGCATCGGCCGCGCGCCGAGCCGGTGGTAGAAATCGATCGAGGGTTGGTTCCAGTTCAAAACCCGCCATTCCATGCGCCGGCAACCCTCGGCGCGGGCGGTCCGCGCGAGATGGTGGAACAGGCCAAGTCCGATCCCGCTGCCACGATGGGCGGGTTCGACGAACAGGTCTTCCAGAAACAGATCGGGGCCACCTGCGAAGGTGCTGAATGTGTAATACCACAGGGCCATCCCGACCGGCGCCGCGCCGACCCAGGCCAACACCGCATGGGCGCGCGGGGCCGGCGCCGCCAACGCGCGGGCGAAATGGTCCGCGGTGGCGGTCACCTGATCGGCCAGGTGTTCGTATTCCGCCAGCGCGCGGACCAGGTGCAGGATATGCGGCGCATCCGCCGCGGTCGCGGGCCGCAGGACGAACGGATCAGACATGCGCCCTCCCCTGACTTTCACTCCCCCGACTTTCACCGCCCACCGAACCCCCGTCATGGCCGGGCCTGACCCGGCCATCCACCCCGGGACCGCGCCCGTCCAGGCACGCTTGATCACGCGCTCTGGTCGACCAGATCCGTCCAGTCCGGGTTCTGCGTCGTGATAAGCGCCACCTTCCACGCCCTTGGCCAAGGTTTGAGGCTGGTCTCGCGTTGGATCGCAGTGCGGATGTCGTCATGCGATTCGGCATAGACCAACCGTTTCAGATAGTGCTTCCGGACGAAGGCACTGCCCAACCCTTGTCGATGTTCCCCAAGCCGCCGCGCCGGATCGTTGGTGACGCCGATATACAGCGTGCCGTCCGGGTGGTTGGCCAGGATGTACACCCGCCCTCCGGACATGGCCGCACCCGATCACGCGGCGGGCACGGGCGGGGGGTGGATGGCCGGGTCAAGCCCGGCCATGACGGCGCGCGGCGCGGACGTGAGGGGGCGCGGCGCGGCC
>JAKAZJ010000435.1 GCA_021826565.1 Pseudomonadota bacterium
CGCACAGCGCCGCCAGGACCGGGGCCGGAAGCTCGGCCACCGGCACATCCGGCGTTGCCTGCAGCGCGCGGTAGAAACGGTCGAGTTCGCGCCGCGCCTCCCCCAGCCCCGCCGCGGTGAAATCCAGCGCCGCGCGATAATGGGTTTTCAGCAGCAGCAGCCGCACGGCTTCTCCCGGCGCCTCACCCAGCACGTCGCGCACGGTGCGGAAATTGCCGAGGCTCTTCGACATCTTCTCCCCGTTCACCAGCAGCATCCCGTTATGCATCCAGAGCCGCGCGAAATGACTGCCGGGGAACGCGCACCGGCTTTGCGCCAGTTCGTTCTCGTGATGCGGGAAGATCAGGTCCTGGCCGCCGCCGTGGATGTCGAAATCCTCGCCCAGATAGCGCCACGACATGGCCGAGCATTCGATATGCCAGCCCGGCCGGCCGCGGCCCCAGGGGCTGTCCCAGCCGGGCAGGTCCGGGGTGGAGGGTTTCCACAGCACGAAATCACCGGGGTCCTGTTTGTACGGCGCCACCTCCACCCGCGCCCCGGCCAGAAGTTCGCGCGGGGAGCGGCCCGAGAGACGGCCGTATTCGGCGAAGCTGGCGACGCGGAACAGCACATGGCCGGACGCTGCATAGGCGTGGCCGCCGGCGATCAGGCGTTCGATCAGATCGATCATCTCGGCGATATGCGCGGTCGCGGCCGGTTCGATATCCGGGGGCAACGCGCCGAGTTCGGCCATGTCTTCGTGGAAATCCGCCGTGGTGCGCGCGGTGATCGCCCCGATCGGTTCACCGGATTCCCGCGCGCGCGCGTTGATCTTGTCGTCCACGTCGGTGATGTTGCGGACATAGGTGACACGCGGGAACAGACGGCGCAGCAGCCGGGCCAGCACGTCGAACACCACCACCGGGCGGGCGTTGCCGAGATGGGCGCGGTCATAGACGGTGGGGCCGCAAACATACATCCGCACATGGTCGGGATCGCGCGGGGTGAAGCGCACCCGGGCGCGGGTCAGGCTGTCGTGCAGATGCAATGCGGGCATGGAGGGGTTTTGCGGCATCGGGGTGGGGTTTTCAACGCCCCCAGCTTTGACGGGATCGGGCATTGACGGGACCGGCCGCGGCCGGTATGCAATTGAGAATTGATCGCATTTAGGCCTCAGTGATGCCGGACCCTCGCCCCATGCCTCTCGCCACCGCGACGCCGCCCGGCCGGCGCTCCGCCGCGTCCCGCCGCATCGCCCATTTCCTCGCCGTGTTCGGCCCCGGCCTGGTGGTCATGCTGGCGGATACGGATGTGGGCAGCGTGATCACCGCCGGGCAGAGCGGGGTGCAATGGGGCTACCGGCTGCTCGCGCTGCAATTCGTGCTGATGCCGATCCTGTATGTGGTGCAGGAACTGACCGTCCGGCTGGGCATCTTCACCGGCCGCGGCCATGGCGAGCTGATTCGCGATACGTTCGGCCCGGTCTGGGCCTGGGTGTCGGCCGCCGGCCTCGGCATCGCCACCGTAGGCGCGCTGCTGACCGAATTCTCCGGTGTCGCCGGGGTGGGCGAGCTGTACGGCCTGCCGCGCGCGGTCACCTTGCCGCTGGCGGCGGCGGCGCTGCTGGCGGTGGTGCTGACCGGGTCGTATCGGCGGGTGGAGCGCGTGGCGATCGCGGTCGGGCTGTTCGAACTGGCGTTCTTCTTCGTCGCCTGGGCCGCGCATCCGGATCTGCACGCGCTGCTGGCCGGCAGCGTGGACATCCCGCTGCACAGCGGACCCTATGTGTATCTGGTCGCGGCCAATATCGGCGCGGTCATCATGCCGTGGATGGTGTTCTACCAGCAATCCGCGGTTGCCGATAAGCGTCTGCGCCCCGAGCATTTCACCGCCGCCCGCTGGGATACGGCGGTGGGCGCGGTACTGACCCAGTTGGTGATGGCGGCGGTGCTGATCGCCTGCGCGGCGACCATCGGCCGGGCGCATCCGGATGCCTCGTTGAACAGCGTGGGCGAGATGGCCGGCGCGCTGACCCCGTTCCTGGGCACCGCGGTCGGCAACGCGGTGTTCGGCGCCGGCGTGCTGGGCGCGGGCATGGTGGCGGCGATCGTGGCGTCCCTGGCATTCGCCTGGGGTCTGGGCGAGGTGACCGGGTATCGCCGCTCGCTGGAATACAAGCCGTTGCAGGCGCGCTGGTTCTACGGGGTGTACACCGCCTGCGTGGTGGGCGGCTGCGTGATCGTCGGCGTATGGCCCGATCTGGTGGCGCTGAATCTGGGCGTGCAGGTGATGAACGCGCTGCTGCTGCCGCTGGTCCTGGGGTTCCTGATCGCGCTGGCGCGGCGCGCCTTGCCGCCGGCCTGGCGGCTGCGCGGCTGGTATTATGCGCTGGTCCTGATCGTGGCTTGGGTGACCTGCGCGCTGGGGGTGTTCGGCGGGTTCTCGGGCGCCGGGCTGCTGGGCTGAGCGGGACGATTGCCCGCGCGTCCGCCCGGCGCGATGCTGGTCTGGCGAAACGCGGGAGCGATGCGTCATGGACCACGATGGCTCGGCCTACGCCAGCGCCTATGCCGACTGGCGGCGCAGCCCCGAAGCCTGGTGGGCCGAAGCCGCCGCCGGCATCACCTGGGACCGGCCGTGGGAGCAGGTGTTCGACCCGGCCTCCGGCCCGTACGGAAGGTGGTTCCCGGGCGCGCGGCTGAACACCGCGTATAACTGCCTCGATCGCCACGTCGCCGCCGGACGCGGCGCGCAGCCCGCGCTGATCTGGGACAGCGCGATGGAAAACCGGGTGGAGACCTTCACCTATGCCGCGCTGCTGGCGCGCGTGGCGAAGACCGCGGGCGCGCTGGCCGCGTTGGGCGTGCGCGCCGGCGACCGGGTGGTGATCTACCTGCCGATGGTGCCGGAGGCGGCGATCGCGATGCTCGCCTGCGCGCGGCTGGGCGCGGTGCATTCCGTGGTGTTCGGCGGCTTCGCCGCGGCCGAGCTGGCGGCGCGGATCGCGGATGCGAAGCCGCGCGTGATCATATCGGCGTCCTGCGGGCTGGAGCCGGGGCGAGTGGTTCCCTACAAGCCGCTGCTGGACGCGGCGCTGGCGCTGTCGCCGCACCAGCCCGATGCGTGTCTGATCCTGCAACGCGCCGCGCTGACCGCCGCCCTGACCCCGGGGCGCGATCACGATCTGCGCGACGCCGAGGCCGCCGCGGCGCCGCATCCGCCGGTG
>JAKAZJ010000436.1 GCA_021826565.1 Pseudomonadota bacterium
CGGGTATGAGACCTGGGCCGAACTGTTCCGCCGCGATTCCGGGCTGCTGCACAAGAAGGGCTGGCACCCCACCGGTCTCTATGGCGCCGTCGGCGCGGCGGCGGCGGTGGCGAAGCTGCACCGGCTGGACGCGAACAAGGCGGCCATCGCGGTCGCGCTGGGGGCCTCGCAGAGCGCCGGGTTGATGGCGAATTTCGGCACCATGACCAAGCCGTTCCATGCCGGGCGCGCCGCCCATGCGGGCCTCATGGCTGCGCGCCTGGCCGCCGCCGGCTTCACCGCCGCGACCGATGCGCTGGAACATCCGCAAGGGTTCCTGCACGCCGTCTCCCCCGACGGCACCGAGGATCGCGCCAGTGCCGCGCAGTTGGGCGAGACCTGGGCGCTGCTGACCCAGGGCTTGGGAATCAAGAAATACCCCACCTGCTACTGCACCCATCGCGCGATCGACGGCATCCTGGACCTGATGGCGGCAACGCCGGTGCGGGCCGGCGACGTGCAGCAGGTCACGGTGCGGATCAGCGATTATTTCGCGACCGTGCTACGCAACCACGCCCCCGATACCGGTCTGGCCGCCAAGTTCAGCATCGAGTTCGCGATGGCCTCGGGCATCGTCGCCCGGCGGGTGGGGCTGCGCGAACTGACCGACGATTTCGTCCGCCGCCCGGAGATCCAGGCCCTGATGGCGCGCGTGCGCATGATCACCACGACCGAATACGACCCGGAGCTGCCGGGCGCGGCCTTCGCCGATCAGGTCACGCTGGAGACCACCGACGGGACGGTGCTGGAAGGCGCGCCGGTCGCGCGCGCCACCGGGCATCCCTCGCGCCCGCTGGCCGAGCAGCAAATCTACGACAAATTCGCCGATTGCCTGGACGCCGGCGCCACCGACATCCCGGCCGCGACGTTGTTCGCCCGGCTCAAGGCGCTGGAGACCATTCCGGCGCGCGCGCTGGCGCGGGCGTAGGTGTTCTTCTTGCCCTCCGCCAGGCGCATCGGGCGGCCGCGGCGCAGATGACCGTGGTGGAGGGGCGGTGCTAGCATGACAGCATGACAGCGATCGATCTTGATCTGATAGCCGCGCGCGAAAGCGAGCAGGTGGAATGGAAGGAGAGCGTCGCCGATCCGGACGACGTCGCCGCGACGTTGTGCGCCTTCGCCAACGACCTCGCCAATCTCGGCGGTGGCTACGTGGTCTGCGGGGCGCGGGAGACGAAGGACGCGCACGGGTTCCAGGCTTTGGAGCGGATCGGTCTGGAACCGAACCGGTTGCGCGAGATCGAGGGCAAGGTGCTGGCGCTCTGCCGCGACCGTATTTCCCCCTCGATCGCCCCGCTGATCGAGGAACTGCCGGCGGCCACGCCGGAGCGTCGAATCCTGGTGTTGGTCCAGCCCGCCACCGGCAACGCGCATCAGTTCCGCCGCGGCCATGATGGCGCCCGGCATTATGTCCGTCTCGGCCGGTCCACGATCGAGGCCCGCAACGGCATCCTGCGCGAGCTTCTGGTCCGCAAGGGCGTGGCGGAGCCGTGGGATCGCCGTCTCTGTGCCGGCGCGACCCTGGCCGATCTCGATCTTCTGGCCTTGCGCGAGACGCTGCGGCGGATGGGGGCGTTCGTACCGGACCAGGGGCTGGAACCTTTCTTGGACGGGGAGCGACCGCTCAGCCCGTTCGTCCCGGCGCTGGCCGCGCGCGAGACGATCAGCGGCGTGATCCGGCCGCGCAATTTCGCGGTCCTGCTGTTCGGCCACGACGTGCAACGGCTGATCCCGGGGGCGGTCAGCCTGTTCTCGATCTATCCGGGCGCCGACCGGTCGGACCCGCATGCGGAACGCCACGAACTGGCCGGCACGCTGATCGAGCAGGCGCGCCGGCTGCACGAGCTGCTCGATGTCCAGTCCTACACCGCCTTCGACAAGAACGATCCCGCCGCTCCGAACGCCGTGAAATACCCCAAGCGCGCGCTCTATGAGGCGATCGGAAATGCGCTCGCGCACCGCGATTACGAATTGCCCGATCCCATAAGGGTGACCGCGTTCGTCGATCGGATCGAGTTCCTCTCGCCCGGGTCGCTGCCGCACGGCATGGACCCCGCGCTGTTCCGCGCCGGCCAGGCCGCGCCGCGCTGGCGCAACCAGACGCTTGCCTGGTTCTTCAACCGTTTGCAACTGGCCCAGGCGGAGGGCCAGGGCATCCCCACCATTCTGCGCACGATGCACGAGGAGGGCTGCCCGCCGCCGAGCTTCGCCATCGCGCCGGCCAGCGTCATCTGCGTGCTGCCCGCGCATCCGCGCCACGCCATGCTGCGCGATCTGCGGGGGATCGAGCAGTCCATTTCGCTCGGCGATCTGCCGCGCGCGGCGACCGAGGTGCGGCGGCTGCTGGACCGTGACCCGCTGAACGCCCGCGCGTTGGGCTTGTTCGCCGAGATCCAGCGTGGACTCGCTGATCCGTGGCCGGTGGTGGCGCATATCCGCGCCCATGAGGAACGTATCTTCGATCTGCCTGCGAGCACGCTCATTCAACTGGCCGAAGCGATCATTGCCGGGCTGACGTCCGCACCCGCCGATCGGGATCTCGCGCTGCGCTTGGCGGTGGCAGGCTCGCGCGGGCGTATCGAGGAGCGCGATTTTCGCCGCATCGGCGTCGCGTTGCTGCGAGCGCGGCAGTACGAGGCTGCGCGCGACCTGGTTGAACAGCAGCTCGAACGACACCCGGAGTGGAACGATACCTGGTCGGCGCACCAACTGCGAGGCGATGCTCTGCTCGGGCTGGCTGGGCAATGCCGCCACACCGCGGGCCGGCACGACCTGCCACGCGAGACGCGCCAGCGTGCGCGGCGGCAGTTCCAGGACTACACCGACGCCGCCGAGCGGTCGCTGAAGCGCGCAATGTCGCTTGCTGCCGGGGAAGCCGAGCCGGTCCGCATCATCGAACGCAATATCGACTATCTGGAGCGCATACGGCGGAACCAGACCGCATCTCAATAGATCCCCGGCAGCAGCCGTGCGGTCCGCGCCCGCCAGGCCGCGTATTCCTCCCCGAACGTCGCCGCCAGCAGCCGCTCCTCCGACGCGATCCGCGCCAGCAGCGGCGGCACCGTCAGCACCGCCAGCGCCACCCCCAGCACTGAACGGAACGCCAGTCCCCACCCCAGGGTCATCACGATCAGCCCCAGATAGCTG
>JAKAZJ010000437.1 GCA_021826565.1 Pseudomonadota bacterium
GGGGCGAACAGATTCGCCGCCGCCGGGCCACGCGTCGGCGCCTCCGGCCGCGCGAACGCCGGATCGCGCCGCGCGACCGGCAGCACTTCGGCGGCGAACAAGCGCAAATTCCGCTCGCCGTCCTCATGCGGCATTCCGCCATACGAGAAATCGGCGATCAGATGGTCGGTGCCGGTGATCGCGCGCAGTTCGGCGATCTGTTGCAGACAGTCATCGGGCGTGCCGGTGATCTGGATCTTCACGTAGAACTCGGTGGCCTTCGCGCGCCCGGCCGGATCCTTCAGCTTGGCGTAGGTCTTCGCCATCTTGCCGTAGGATTCGTAGCCGCGCACATCGCCGAGATGCCCGTCCGAGAAATGATAGTGATTGTCGATCGAATCCCATTTCCGGCCGAGCCATTCCAGGGCGCGGTCTTCCGCCTCGGCGCGGGATTCGGCACAGGAAACATTGGTCAGGATCACCGGCGGTGGCGGCGTATGCCCCTTCGCTTCGGCGATCGCGCGGAAACGGGCGATGTCTTCCGCCGCGCGCGGCCATTCGTTCTGCATGATGACCATCATGCCGAAGCCCAGCTCGGCCATCACCGCCGCCGATTCCGGACTGACCGAGGAGGCGTAGAAGCGCCGTTCCGGATGCGACACGGGACGCGGGCGGATCGCGGTGCGGGGGATTTTGTAGAATTCGCCGTCGTATTCGAAACTTTCCTCGGCCAGCGCCAGGCGGACGATCTTCGCCGCTTCCACGAAGCGCGGGCGGGCTTCCTCCATCGGAATGCGGAAGCCGGAATATTCCACGCTGGCGGCGCCACGGCCGAAACCGAACAGGCAGCGTCCGCCACACAGCACATCCAGCAGCGCGATCTGCTCGGCGACCCGGATCGGATCGTGCCAGGGCAGCACGATCACCGACGTGCCCAGCAGCACCCGCTGCGTGCGTCCGGCGAAATAGGACAGCAGCTGGGTCGGCGACGGGGACATCGAATAGCCGGTGAAATGATGTTCCAGCGCGAAGATCGAATCGAACCCCAGCGGTTCGGCCAGATCGCCGAGCGCCAGATGATCGCGATACACCGCCGCGTCCGCCCGGTCGGGCTGCGCCAGGATGCTGAGCGAGAGGCCAAGTTTCATCACGCGCTCCCAGGGTTACGCGAAGGCCGGCATCACTTCGCCGGCAAACAACGCCACCGAACGCAGCTGCGCCGCCGGCGGCATCTGCCCGAACGCGAACCGGCACAGCAGATAGCCGATCCCGCTCTCGGCCGCCCAGGCCGCGACGGTGGCGCGCACCCGCTCCGGGTTGCCGGCGATCGCGCGGCCCTGCGCCTCGGCTTCCGCGAAGCTGGGCGGGAACAGCGCGTGCGGGCTGGGCAGCTGGCCGTGCTTGATCCAGAGCTTGAGGAAGCTCTCGCGCCAGCGCCGATAGGCCGGTTCGGCGATGTCGCGCGCGGCTGCATCGGTATCGGCCACGACCATGTGGCGCACCAGGCCGATCAGCGGCAGCGTCTCCGGGCCGTGGCCCAGCGCGGCCCATTCGGCGCGGTAGCGTTCCGTGATCGCGCGCATCGGTCCGGGCGGCAGGTTGGACACCACGTTGACCGCATGCGCCGCCGCCCAGGGAATACCGTCCGGCGCGCCGATCCCGTACCACAGCGGCGGATGCGGGCGCTGCACCGGCGCAAGCTCCATCGGCATGTCGTGGAACTTGTAGTATTCGCCGTCGTAGTTCAGCGGACCGCCGGCAAGTCCGCGCAGGATCACCTCCAGCGCTTCGCGATACATCGCCGGCGCCGCCGCGGCGTCCAGCCCCCAGTAGCCAAGCTCGATCGGCGAGATCCCCCGCCCGATCCCCAGCATCAGGCGGCCGTTGCTGAGGTGATCCAACATGCAGATCTCCTCGATCAGGCGCACCGGGTGATACAGCGGCAAGGTGTAGACCAGCGGCCCGAGCCGGAGCCGCGTGCTGCGTTGCGCCGCCGCGGCCAGCCACACCGAGGGCGACGGCGACAGACCGAGCGGGGTCGCGTGGTGTTCGGCCACGTGATAGCCGTAGAACCCGGCGGCGTCATACGCCTCGATCAGGCGCAGCCGGTCGGCATAGAAGCCGTCCAGCGACGCGGGGGCATCCATATGGTCGAACACACCGAAACGGATCATGTGGAGCGTCTCTCTCCCGGGGACCGGCGGAGCGTAGCCGGTGGCCGGCGCGGCGCAAGGGGCGATGCGCGAGGATGGACGCAGCCCGGCTTGCAGCGCCATCATCGCGGCAACCGGAGGAACCCGTGCCCCCAGACCCAACCTGGCGCCCACTCTGCGCCCGCCGCGACCTTTCGCCCGACCTGCCGAACCGGATCGAACGCGACGGCACCGGCTACGCCGTCTTCCTGCTGGGCGATCGGCCCTTCGTCACCGAACCATTCTGCACCCATGGCCCCGGGCTGCTGTGGGACGGCGATATCGAAGGCGAGGACATCGTCTGTCCCTTCCACCAGGGCCGATTCCATATCCCGACCGGCCGCCCCTCCGGCGCGCCCTGCACCACGCCGCTGCGCGTCTTCCCCGCTTGCCTGATCGACGATCAGGTCTGTATCGCGGACGCGCCATGACCAGGCCCCGCGTCGCGATCGCGCTCGGCGATCCCGCCGGCATCGGACCCGAGCTGGCGCTGAAGGCCGCGACCGATCCGCGCGTGCTGGCGGTGTGCACGCCGGTGCTGTTCGGCGCCCGGACCGCGCTGGAAACCCACGCGGCTTCCTGCGGGATCGGCACCCGGATCGTGACGGTTGACCGCGTCACCGATGCCGTTGCCGGACCGGACCGGGTGGCGCTGCGCGAGACCGGCACGGACGCCGCGCCACAGCTCGGCGCGATCGCCGCGGCGCATGGCCGCGCCGCGCTGGAAGCCGCCGGTACCGCGATCGACGCGGCGCTGGCCGGCGATGTTGCCGCCGTGGTCGCCTGCCCGCAGACCGAGGCCGCGATCCACGCCGCCGGGATCGATTTCGACGGCTACCCGTCCTTCGTCGCCCGGCGTACCCGCACGCCGCCCGAGGACGCGTTCCTGATGCTGTGCTTCGACGCGACGCGGATCGTGCACACCACGCTGCACGTATCGCTGGCGCGCGCGATCGCGCTGATCACACGCGCGCGCGTTGGCCACGTGCTGGACGCCGCGCACGCCACCTTGC
>JAKAZJ010000438.1 GCA_021826565.1 Pseudomonadota bacterium
AACGCGACTGGCACCAGCAGCCCGAACTGCGGCTTCACTGCGGCGATCCCGAACAGCACCCCGGCCAGCACTGGACGGCGCGGCAGGATACGCCAGGCACCGATCAGGCACCCCGCGACCAACAACGAGACTTGGCCATACCACAGCGCGACCAGCGTGCTCGGCGCGGCAAAGGCCATGAACACCGACAGCGCCGGTGCGCTCCGCTCCCGGCTCGCCCAGACCAGCGCCGCCAGGCCGATGCCGAGCCAGCCGAGCAGCCCCCAGGGCGAGGTCACCGCTGCCAGCGGCCAGATCAGCAGCAGCAGCGTCGGCGGGTAGGCGAATGGCAGGAAATGAGCATCCGGCCTCAGTCGGCTGCGCACGAAATGGAACAGGCGATTGGGATCATAGAGCCCGGTGGCGGCGTGACCGGTGTGCAGGAAATCCGACCAAGCCCAGAACAGCGCCAATCGATCGACGTGGCGGGTTGGATCGTGCAGGAACACCCCGATCAAGCGCGCATAAATCCACACCGCCAGCGCCGCCACGGGGATCACGCCGAGCCAGAAGATCAAGCGCGCGCCGCGGCTGCCTACGGCGGGGGCCGGGAGTGGAGGGGCCACATCGCTCATCATCGGCACCGATCTTGCCCACTCAGGGTAACAACCCGGTTGCGTCCCTACGCCGCCCCCGGCACCCAGACCCGCCCATCGAACAACCGCCGCGCGGTGCGGAAAAACCCGCCGCTCCGCGCTTCCCAACCGTCCGCGCCGTGCCTTACCTCGGCCGCAACGGTCAGCACGCCCGACGGCATCCCAAGGCGGATCGGGCCGTCGCTGGCGCGCGCGGCCTCGGCCACCAGGCTGCCTTCGATCCTTGCCGCGACCGAAGTGCATAGCGAGATCGTCAGCGGCAGCGCGCGATGCGGCTGGCCGTTGGACATCGCGCGCGCCGTCAGATCGATCCCGCCCGGGTCCAGCGCCTCCCCGGTCAGGGTCCGCGCCGGCAGCGGCGGGGCCACGAAGGCGATGAACGGCACACCGCGAATCCGACCCGCGGATTCCGGGTCCGGGGCGATCCCCATGGCGACCGATCCGGCGCGGCGGATCGCCTCCAGCCGGGTCAGCAACGCAGCGTCGGCTTCGATCGCGTCCGGCAGTTCGGTCCCGGTCAGGCCCAACTCCGCCGCGCGCAGGAACACACAGGCATTCGCGGCATCGATCAACGAGACCTCGATGCGTCCGGAACCGGGCACATCCAGCCACTCGCGCACCTGTCCCGTGGGCAGCAGCTTGCCCGTGGTGGCCCCGCCCGGGGACAGGAAATCCAGCCGGATCGGCGCGCCGGTGCCGGCCACGCCGGGGATCGCCAGATCGCCGTCCTCGCGCGCGCGTCCGTCACGCAGCGGGAACGTCGCGTGGATCAGCTTCTTCGTGTTGGTGTTGTAGATTCGCACCGTCGCGGTATCGCCCGACGCCGCGACCAGCCCCTCATCCACCGCGAACGGCCCCACGGCCGAGGACATGTTGCCGCAATTGCCGCCGTAATCCACCCGCGCATCGCGGATCTGCACCTGGGCGAAGGTGTAATCGATATCGGCGTCCGCGCGTGCGGACGGCGCCAGCACGCAAACCTTGGACAGGGACGAAACGCCGCCCCCCATCCCGTCCAGCTGCCGCCCATACGGATCGGGGCTGCCGATCGCGGCCAGGAAGATCGGGTCCCAGGCCGCGCGCTCCGGCAGATCGCTTGCGTGGAACATGATGGCTTTCGACGTGCCGCCGCGCATGAACACGGCGGGGAACGGGCGAGCGGTCATGGTTTCACCTGCGCTGGCTGTGCCACCGCACGCCAGGCTCGGCCGTCAGCGGCCAGCAGCCGGCTGGCCGCTTCCGGCCCATCCTGCCCGGCGGCGTAGTTGGGGAAATACGGCGCCGGCGCGGTGGCCCAGGCATCCAACACCGGCTGCACCACGCGCCAGGTCTGTTCCACCATGTCGGCGCGCTGGAACAAGGTCTGATCGCCGATCATGCAGTCATAGATCAGCGTCTCGTAGCCCACGTTCGGCTCGCGGGGAAACCAGTCGGCGTAGCGGAACGACAGCGCAGCGGGGGCGAGGGCCATCACCTGGCCAGGGCGCTTGACCTCGAACTGCAACGAGATCCCTTCGTCGGGCTGGATCTTGAGCACCAGCCAGTTGGGCGGCAGGGCGTCGAGGTCGGTATCGGCAAACGGTGCGAACGGGGCCGGCTTGAAGCGGATCGCCACCTCGGTCGCGCGTGCCGACAGGCGCTTGCCGGTGCGCAGATAGAACGGCACTCCGGCCCAGCGCCAGTTGTCGATCTTCAGGCGGAGGGCGACGAAGGTTTCGGTGGCCGATTGCGGGGCAACATCCGGTTCGGCCCGGTAGCCGGGCAGCCCGGCGCCGGGGCCGTACTGGCCGCGCACGGCGTCCTCGGGTGTCAGCGTGTGCAACTGGGCGAACACGTCGGCCTTGCGGTCGCGGATGCGTTCGGCGCCGAAGCCGCCCGGGGGTTCCATCGCGATCATGGCCAGGATCTGGAATACGTGGTTCGGCACCATGTCGCGCAGCGCGCCGGTGGCTTCGTAGAACTTGCCGCGGCGCTCCACGCCGAGCTGCTCGGCCACCGTGATCTGCACGTGATCGATCCGGTCCCGATTCCAGATCGGCTCGAAGATGCCGTTGGCGAAGCGGAACGCGATGATGTTCTGCACCGTCTCCTTGCCCAGGAAATGGTCGATCCGGTAGATCTGGGATTCTTCCATGATGGATCGCAGCTGCCGGTTCAGCGCGCGGGCGGACTCCAGGCTGTGGCCGAACGGTTTTTCCACCACCAGCCGCCGCCAGTGGCTGCCCGGCCCATCGGGTTCGGCCAGCAGCCCGGCCTGGCCCAGTTGCTCGGCCACGGGGGCGAAGAACCGATCGGCGACGGCCAGATAGAACAGTACATTGCCGCCGGTGCCGCGCGCGCCGGCAATTTCCTGCAACCGCGTACGGAGATGCTGATACAGCGCCGGATCGGCGAAGTCGCCCTGCAGCGTGGACATCCCGTCGGTCAGGCGCTGCCACACCGCCGGGTCCAGCGCGTCGATCCGGTCTTCGCCGCTGGTGCTGCCGACCGCGCCTTCCAGCATGGCGCGCAGCCGGCCGGCCCATTCCTCGGCCGTCATCGGC
>JAKAZJ010000439.1 GCA_021826565.1 Pseudomonadota bacterium
GGGAGCGCCCGGCGCGGGTGGTGCTGCTGACCGAATGTTCCATGGCTGACAACATCACCGCCGCCAACCCGGCCACCGATTTCGTCCGCCCCTGCAATCTCTGCCCGCACATGAAGCGGATCACGCTGGCCAATATCCGTACCGCGCTAGAACAGAACCGCCACGAGGTGCGCATCGATCCCGCGCTCGCGGTCCGCGCGCGCGACGCGGTTGCGCGCATGTTGGCCGTCCGCTGAAGGAACCCGCCATGACCCCGCCGCTTCCCGCCCTGATGATCGAGCCGCTGGTCCGCGCCGCCCTGCTGGAGGACCTCGGCCGCGCCGGCGATCTCACCACCGATGCGATCGTGCCGGAGGCCGCGCGCGCCCGCACCGTGCTGCGCGCCCGCCGCCCGGGCGTTCTGGCCGGGCTCGATTTCGCGCTGACCGCCTTCCGCCTGATCGATCCCCGCATCGAGGTCACGCCGGCCCGCCATGACGGCGATCGCCTCGCCCGCGGCGACGTGATCGCGCGGATCGAAGGGCCGGCCCGCGGCATCCTGACGGCGGAACGCACCGCGCTCAATTTCCTCGGCCATCTGTCCGGCATCGCCAGCGCGACCCGCCAGGTGGTGGATGCCATCGCCGGGCATCGCGCGCAGGTGGTGTGCACCCGCAAGACCCTGCCCGGGCTGCGCATCGCGCAGAAATACGCCATCCGCGTCGGCGGCGGCGCCAATCACCGGTTCGGGTTGGACGACGCGGTGCTGATCAAGGACAACCACGTCGCCATCGCCGGCGGGGTGGCCGAAGCGGTGGCGCGGGCCCGCGCCGGCGTCGGGCATATGGTGAAGATCGAGCTGGAAGTCGATACCATCGAGCAACTTCGCGCCGCCCTGGCGCTGCGGGTGGATGCGATCCTGCTGGACAACATGTCCCCCGAAACCATGACGGAGGCGGTGCGGCTGGTGGACGGGCGGGCGCTGACCGAGGCCTCCGGCGGGATCACCCCGGCGACCGCGCCGGCGGTGGCGGCGAGCGGGGTGGATCTGATCTCGATCGGCTGGCTGACCCACAGCGCGCAGGTGCTGGACATCGGGCTCGACCACGAAGCCTGAGCAGGTCGGCGGCCCGGTCCACATCCGAGAGGGTGCGCACGAACGCCACCTTGCGCCGGCGCTGACGAACCAGCGCGTCGGCCAGGGTCCGCGGCGCCGACCATCGCACGCCGCGAAACGGGGCGGCGATGCGCAGCGGCCCGAACCCCACCAGCCAGAACCCGCCATCCGCGGCAGGGCCGAACACCGCCCGCGCCCGGCCGAGCGCGCCGAGCGCCGCGATGACATCCGCAGCCCCGGCCTCGGGGACATCGGAGCCCAGCAGCACCACCCGCCGGCGCGGGAAGCGGCCGATCGCGCGCGCCATGCGGGTGCCGAGATCGCCCCGCCCCTGGTCGATCCGCGCCACGCCGGGCGGGGTGCGCAGGAACGCGCGGTCCGGGGTCAGCGCCAGCACGGCGCGAAACCGCCGCTCGCGCGCCAGCGCCCACAGCAGCCGGCGCAGGGTTTCGGCATGGAAGCGCAGCGCCGCCCGGGCGCCGATTTCGGCGGCCAGCCGCCGCTTCACCCGGCCCAGGCGCGGGGCCCGGGCGAACAGGATCGCAACGTCCTTCACCGGTACCAGCGCGCCAGGCGGGAGGGCGGGATGCCGGCGAACCAGCCGGCGAGGCAGGTGAGGTTGCGTGCCGACCGCCGCAGCCAGCCGTCGCGCTCCCACCGCTCCGCCGAGGTCACCGCCGCCGCATCCAAAGCGCACAGCCGTGCCCGGCCCAGGCGGCGAACCAGGTCCACATCCTCCATCAGCGGCAGGGGGCGGATACCGCCCACCGCGGCCAGCAGATCGCGATGGATCAGCAGCCCCTGGTCGCCGTAGGGCAGCGCCAGCATCCGGCAGCGCAGCGCGACCGCGCGTTCCAGCCGACGGGCGCGCGAATCGGGGCTGTCGAGGCGCAGGCGGAAATACCCTGCCCGGGCCGAGCCGGCCGCGATCAGCCGCGCCGCCGCGGCCGGCCACTCCGCGGTGAGCACGGTGTCGGCATGCAGCAGCAGCAGCCAGGGCAGCCGTGCCGCGGCGACGCCGGCGGCGAGCTGCCCGCCCCGCCCGCGCGGGGCGCTCAGCACCCGGGCCCCGGCGGCGCCGGCCAGGGCGGCGGTGGCATCGGTGCTGCCGCCATCGACCACGATCCGCTCGCCCGCTGCGGCCACCGCTTCCAGCACGGCGCCAATCCGCCGGGCGGCGTTCAGCGCCGGAATCACCGCCGAGATCGCCTCACCCGGGGTTGAAATACGCCCGATCCTCCGCCCGCGCCTGCCACTCCGGATTTCCCGCCCAGGACCGCACGAAGGTCCGCATATCGGCCCCGTAGCGCACCCGGAACAACACGCTTCGCGCCGGCCCGTTCACATATTCATGCAGCTCGCCCGGCGGATGCACCACGGTCCCGCCCGGCCGCACCGGCACCATCCGTTCGGGCGTGCGCATCTCGCCCCCGCCCTGAAAACAGAAATAGATCTCGGTGGCATCCGGGTGGCAGTGGTACGGACTGGTCTGCCCCGGCTCCCAGCACGCCACCGTCACGTCGCCGCCGCCGACCCGGCCCAGGATCTTCTCCACGTGCCGGGCCGGGTCGAACACCGCCTCGGCGCCGAGGTCGAAGACCTCCATCAGGCCGCACTCGCCAGCGCCGGCGTCGCGAGCCGCGGCAGCACCTCGCGCGCGAACAGCTTCAACCCCTTCTCCGCCTGCGCGTGGTTCATGAAGCCCGAGCGCCCGATCAGCACCAGATTGGCGAACCCGCCCACCTTGGCCTGGAACTCGTTGATCTGGCGCACCACCGAATCGGGGTTGCCGGCGAACATCAGCCCCTGCGCGATGGCGCGCTCGGCATCGATGCCGGCCAGCATCGCCCCCGGCCGCCCGGCCGCGCCGCCCGGCGGCGGCTTGGAGCGGAACAGCACCGGCGCCGCCTCGGGCGGGGACTGGCCAGGCAGCATCCGCCCATATTGTGGCGCCTGTTTCAGCGAGGTGTTGATGAACCACAGCAGCTGGCTGCCCACCCGCACCCCCTCCTCGTCGGTGTCGCCGGTATAGACGAAGGCGGAATAGGCGAATTTCTCCGGCCCCGCCGGGGTC
>JAKAZJ010000440.1 GCA_021826565.1 Pseudomonadota bacterium
CGCCCTGATCGCGCGCGTCCGGCCGCACGCGATCTGGTTTCCCGCGCCCTGGCCCGAGACCTGGAGCTACACGCTCAGCGCCGCCCTGGCCGCCGGCCTGCCGATCGTCGCCTCCGCGATCGGCGCCTTCCCCGAGCGCCTGGCCGGCCGCGAACTGACCTGGCTGGTGCCGCCCGCGGCCCCGGCGGCGCGGTGGCTGGCGGTGTTCGCCGAACTCCGCACCGCCTTGTCCGGCGGTCCCGCACCGACGCCGCCTGCACCGCGCGTCGCGCTCATTCCCGCGCCTTCCGAACGTCCCGCCGTGGTTGTCTTGCCAGAATGTTACGATGACGGCACCCCGACCCCGTGCGCGCATATCCGCCTGCTCCTGCCGCTGGACCGCCTCGCTTCGGTCCGTCTGGTCGCCCCAGCCGGTCCATGGCCCGCGCCCGCGGGCGGCACGATCGTGACCCAGCGCCACGCCGTGACGGATCTCGCCACCGCCGCCGCCCTGATTGCGCATTGCCGCGCGCATCGGCTGCGGCTGATCTACGACCTGGACGACGATCTGCAGGCGATTCCGCGCACCCATCCGGATGCCGCCCGGCTGACCAAGCTGGCGCCGGTGGTGGCGCGGCTGCTGGCCGCGGCCGACACCGTGACGGTATCCACCCCGGCGCTGGCGCGACGGATCGCGCGCGCGCGGCCGGACGCAATGGTGGTGCCCAACGCGCTGGACGAGCGGCTATGGGGGGCGCCGCGGCCCCGGCGCGGCGGGCCGGTGCGAATCCTGTACATGGGAACCACGACGCATGACGCGGACTTCGCCCTGGTCGCTCCGGCGCTGGCGCAGCTGCATGGCGCCTTCGGGGCCGACATCGCCTTCGATCTGATCGGGGTCACCGCAATCGATCTCCCGGCCTGGGTTCATCGCGTGTCCCCGCCCGCTTCGGCCGCGTCCTATCCTGGGTTCGTGCATTGGATCACGGGCCAGGAGGGTTGGGACATCGGTATCGCACCGCTGGCGCCGGGCCGCTTCAACGACGTGAAATCGCCGCTCAAGGCGCTGGACTACGCCGCGCTGGGACTGGCGACGGTCGCGTCCGACGCGGTCCCCTATCGCGGCTCGGTGGCCGACGGCCCGGGCGGGATGCTGGTCGCGGATACGGACGCCGCCTGGTTCGCCGCGCTGTCCGGCCTGATCCGCGACCCCGTCCGCCGCGCCGCGCTGGCCGCCGGCGGGCGCGCGGCACTGTCAGAACGCGGCGTTCTGGGCACGGCGGATACCTGGACCGGGGTGCTGCGCGCCACGTATAGTCGCCCCCGCCGCCGGCGCGGCTCGGAGCAGGCATGAGCGGAACGGCCGCGGATTCAGGCAAGGAGACGGTGGAGCAGGCGCTCGCGCGCGCCCAGGCCGCGACCCAGGCGAAGCGCTACGGCGAAGCCGACGGCATCTGCCGCGACGTGCTCGCCACCTCTCCCGAACACCCGAGCGCGCTCGCGTTGCAAGGGGTCATCGCCGCCCATTCCGGCAATCCGGAGGGCGCGGCGCAGCTGCTGGAACGCGCGCTGGCGCGGCATCCGGGGGTGGCGTCGTGGCATGCCAATCTGTGCTCGTTGTATCGCATCCTGAACCGCGTCCAGGAAGCGACCGTGGCGGGACGGGAAGCGGTGCGGCTGGCGCCCGACAACGCCGACAACCTGGTGAACCTGTCGCTCGCGTTCACCGATCTGGACGAGCGCGACAACGCCATCGCCTGCCTGTTGCGCGCCGTTGGGCTGAACCCGACGCACGCCGATGCGCGGCTGGCTTTGGCGCAGAACCTGCTGGCGCGCGGGGAATTCGACGCCGGCTGGATCGAATACGAATGGCGCAATGAGACGGAGGCCGGGAAGAACCAGCTGCCGCGTATCACCTCGGCGCCGTGGAACGGGATGCATATCCCCACTGGACGGATCCTTCTGGTCGGCGATCAGGGCTATGGCGATACCTTGCAATTCTGCCGCTTCATTCCGCAGGTGGCAGAGCGCTGCAAGGAGGTCGTGCTGGGCTGTTCGGCCGAGATGGCGCCGCTGCTGGCGCGCATCCCGGGCGTGACCGCGTGCTACCACAAATGGAACGAAATCCCTGGCCATGCGGTGCATACCCGCCTGTCCAGCCTGCCCTGGCTGTTGCGGGTCACGGAACCCACCATCCCGGCACAGATCCCGTATCTGACCCCCGATCCGTCGCGGGAGGCGAAATGGCGCGCGCGGCTGGATGAGCTCGCCCCGCGGCCGACCACCCGCATCGGGCTCGCCTGGAGCGGCCGGCCGACCCATCCGAACGACCGCCGCCGCTCGATCCGGCTGGCGCAGTTGGCCCCGCTTGCGCAGTTCTCCGGGGCGACGTTCATTTCGTTGCAGAAGCCATTCCCGGCGGCCGACACCGCCGCCGCCGGCGAATTCCACGGCCTGCGCGATCTGTCCGAAGAACTGACCGATTTCGAGGAAACCGCCGCCCTGGTCGCGCAGCTCGATCTGGTGATCACGGTCGATACATCGATGGGACACCTGGCCGGCGCGCTGGGCCGGCCGGCCTGGATCATGCTGGCGAAGGCGCCGGACTGGCGCTGGCTGCTCGATCGTTCCGACAGTCCGTGGTACCCCACCGTGCGGTTGTTCCGCCAGGACGCGCCGGGCAACTGGACCGCGCTGATCGCCGAGGCCGCCGCCGCGCTCGGCCAGCGTTTGCGCTCATGAGCGCCCCGGCGCTGGCACCGCCCCCCGCGATCGCGCCCGACGACCCCGGGCGGTTCATCAACCGCGAACTGTCCTGGCTGGATTTCAACCACCGCGTGGTGGAGGAAGCCGAGAACCCGCGCCATCCGTTGCTGGAACGGCTGCGCTTCGTATCGATCAGCGCGGCCAATCTGGACGAGTTCGTCTCGGTCCGGGTCGCCGGGCTGATCGGCCAGGCGAAAGCAGGCGTGACCGCCCCCAGTCCCGACGGCCGCACCCCGGCGCAGCAACTGGCCGAGGTCCGGCGCTGCTCGCAAGCGCTGCTGGGCGATCAGCAGCGCGTGTGGCGGGAATTGCGCGGACAACTGGCCGCCGCCGGGCTGGTGCTGCACGAAACCGCCGAGCTCGGCCCGGACGACCTGACCTGGGCGGAGTCCTGGTTCATGGAGCGCGTCTTCCCGGTC
>JAKAZJ010000441.1 GCA_021826565.1 Pseudomonadota bacterium
AAAATAATACCTCGCAGAGCCTGCGGGCACAACGCGGGTCGCGCGCACCGCGACCCGGCCGTGGGCCGCCCGCCCAGGCCCCCCTGAAGGTTTTTCCCAGGTCACAGGCTGTCGCGGCGCCGGGGTTAATCCCGCGCTAACCCATCGGGTGCAGGATTGTAACGGATGGGCGCGACCGCTTGGCAGTGCCGGGCGGCGGCACAACTATAGCGCCGGACCCATCCCAGGAGCATGCGCCGATGTCCCGCCTCTCGTCCTTCCGCCCTCCCGTGCTGGCCGCCTTCGCCGCCGTGCTGGCGCTGGGCGCCTGCACGGTGGCCCCGCCCACCGGACCGTCGGTGATGGCGCTGCCCGGGAAGGGCAAAAGCTTCCAGGCGTTCCGCCAGGATGACGCCACCTGCCGCGGTTACGCCGAGCAGCAGATCGGCTACGCCGAGCCGGCCCAGGCCGCCACCGCCGCCGGCGTCGGCAGCGCGGTGATCGGCACGGCGCTGGGCGCGGCGGCGGGCGCGGCGATCGGGTCCGTCGGCGGCCAGGCCGGCGCCGGGGCGGCGATCGGCGGCGCGGCTGGCCTGCTGGGCGGCAGCGCGATCGGCGCCGACAACGCCGCGGCCAGCGCCGGCGGGCTGCAACGCCGCTATGACATCGCCTACACGCAATGCATGTACGCGCAGGGCGATCGGGTGGTGTCGCATCCGCCGGGCTATGGCGGCTGGCGCGGCGGCTACGGGAACCCTTACTACGCGCCGCCGCCGGTCTATTACGGACCGCCGCCGCTGTTCTTCGGGCCTGGGTATGGGCCGGATTGGCGCTGACCCCACTGGCGCTGACACCCGCACCGAAATCCGCGCGCTCACCGGCCTGCGCGGCGTGGCCGCGTGTTGGGTCATGCTGTATCACAGCCGGGTCTGCTGGCACTGCGCGCTGCCGGTCCGTAGCCTGATCCACCATGGCTACCTGGCGGTGGACCTGTTCTTCGTGCTCAGCGGCTTCGTCCTGGCGATGACGCATGGCGCCGAGTTCGCCGCCGCCGGCCCCACCCTCCAAGCGGTCCAGTGGCGGTTCCTGCGCCGCCGCTTCGCCCGCACCTATCCGTTATTCGCGCTGGTCACGCTGGCCAGTTTCGCGCTGGCCAGCGCCGGCGCGTTCCCCCGCCAGCCCGCAATCCCGCTCGCCGTCCTGCCGCGCGATCTGCTGCTGCTACAGGCTTGGCCGATCGGTGCGGTGATCCCCCGGATCGCCCATGCGGCAACCAAGGCGGCCCCGATCGTCGGCCCCGGCTGGTCGATCAGCACCGAGTGGGGCGCCTATCTCCTGTTCCCGTTCCTGTGCGCGCTGACGCTGCGGGCGCGTCCGGTCACCGCCGCCGCCGCCGGCGCGCTGGCCGCTGCGGTGCTGATCGCGCTGAGCCTGCGCCCCGACGCGGCGGTGCACGAGGCCGGGTTCCGCCAAGGCCCGCTCGACGTGTTCGTCGCCAACACGTTCTGGCCCGGGCTGCGCTGCCTGGCCGGGTTCTGTCTCGGTCTGCTGGCGTTCCGCTGCCGCATTCCGGGCCGAGTGGACCGGCCCGGCCGGAGCGGCCTCCCGGGCCAGGCCGGCCCGCGCCTGGCCCTGGCCGCGACCCTCGGCCTGCTGGTGGCGCTTTCCGTGCCCGGATCCGACCTGGCCGATCTGGCTCTGTTCGTCCTGCTGGTGGCCGCGCTGGCCACCGACCGCGGCGCGATCGCCGCGCTGCTCGGCTGGGGGCCGATCTACTGGCTCGGCACGGTCTCCTACTCGATCTACCTGGTGCACGAGCCGATCCTGCAACTGGTGCGCGGCCAGATCCCGCCCGGGGTGCACGGGCTTGCCGCGCTGGCGCTGGATGTGGCGGTCTGGGGCGGCGTGCTGGCGGTCTCGGCGCTGACCTATGCCGGGATCGAGCGTCCGGCGCGGCGCTGGCTGAACCGCCCCGCCCGGCGTCCGGTGGTGGCGTGAACGTCAGCCGCCGGTCTCGGACCATGATCCGGCAGAGCTGCTTCGCGCTTTTGGTGAAGCCAAGAGTGGCCCACCGGGCCACCCAAATGGGCCACTTGGGCCAACTTTGGGCCAGGGGCGCGTGATGGGTTTTCAGGTCGAAATTCGGGTCCTCAAAACACGGATCGAGGCCAAGAAGGCCCTGTTCTCCACGAAGGGTCGACACATCGAGGAGTCGAACCAAACGCTTCGGCTGCTCGCTGGTCCGCCGACACCGGCATCACGGCCGTCTCGGCGGGCTGAGCTAATTTCCCGCCGGAAGCGGCCCGGTCCGTGATAGGATCATCCGATGAGCACATCGACCCTCTATGACCGCGATTTCTACGCCTGGGCGAATGAACAGGCCCGGCTTCTGCGTGATGGAAAGCTGACGCAGGCCGACATCGAACACATCGCCGAGGAGATCGAAAGCATGGGGAAGACCGAGAAGCGAGAGCTGGTCAGCCGCCTCGCAATCCTCCTCACGCATCTCCTGAAATGGCAATATCAGCCGGTCCGCCGTGGAGCGTCGTGGGAAGTGACGATCCGCATTCAGCGCCGTGATCTTGTCCGTCATCTGCGCGACAACCCAAGCCTCCAAGCCAAGCTCGACGAAGCCATCAGCGATGCCTATGGCGATGCCATCCTCACGGCATACGGCGAAACGGCGATACCTAAGCAAACCTTCCCCGCCACCTGCCCCTGGTCCTTTGACCAGATGATGGCGGAAGATTTCTGGCCAGACGCCTGAATGTAGCGGCACAGAATCGAAATCACCCTTGGCTGGAGAATCGCCGGCACCCGGCTTGGCAATCCGGTCCTGGATGCGGAACCCCGCGTCACCGTGGTCGACGCGCTGCTGGCAGCCGCCGTTCTACTCGGCCTCGTGCTGCACGCCGTGCGCGGTTGGTGGAGGGCCGACCCGCTCGCCAGCCTGGTTATCGTCGGCTACGGCATCCGCGAAGGCCGTCATGCCTGAACCGCAAGCACGGCTTCCACCTGAAGGTCGATCTCTGGCCCATCCCGGCCTTAAATCTGGCGGCTCTCGACGCCAAGGGCGCGCGGCCATGCCGACGGGCGTTCCCGCGCAAGCGCGACCGATCTCCCCCCGCCGCGGCGCGGTTGACCCCAGCCCTCGGCCCCCCCAGTGTCCCCACCCGCC
>JAKAZJ010000442.1 GCA_021826565.1 Pseudomonadota bacterium
TCAGCGGCGGCAGCCAGAGGAACACGGCATCGGCCAGCGGCGCCGCGGCGAAAGCCAGTCCCGCGCCCAGTGCGCCGGCGGCCAGCGGTGCGGTCGCCACGCCCGCCCAGCGCAGTGCCGCGGACCAGCCCAGGAACGGCGCCAGCGGCGCGGCCAGCATGACGATCGCCGCGTCGAACAGGCGCGACCATTCGATCACCAGCGGCGCGCCGGAATCGTCGCGGTGCACGACATTGACCAGATGCCCGGCTTTCAAACCTTGCGTGATCCGCACCAGCCGCATGTAGCTGTCCGGATCGGTCAGCCCGCCGCGCCAGACATGCGGCAGGCCACGCGCCGAGGCGATCATCTCCACCGCCGCGGCGAGCACGAAGCACCCCGCGTAGCGCCACGCCGAACCCGAGCTGTGCCGCATCCGCGCGCTACACCCCGATCCCGTCCAGCGCCACCACCCGCGCCGGCGCGCCATCCGCGCCGATCAGGCTCAGCGGCGCGCAGACCACGAAGCTGCGCGGGCCGGGGATCTCGGTCAGATGCGCCAGGTATTCGATCAAGATCACGCCGCGCAGCAGCAGGCGCTGATGGGTCACGTACTCCTCGGCCGGGGCGTCCGGCAGGCCGATCATGGCGTTGCGGATGCAGCGATCCTGCGGGAAATCGAACCCAACGGCGCGGGCGCCGCGAGCGTGCAGAATATCAGCGGCCTCCACCGTCATCCAGGGCGCGTTGACCCAGAAAGCAGGCGTATCGATCCGTTCCACCTGGTCCCAGGCGGCGCGGACCAGCACGATGTCGCCGGGGCGGACATGCGCGGCGGCGGCCGCCATCAGCGCCCCCGAGATCGGCGCGTTCGCGCCGGCAGCGGTCACGTCCACGATTGCGGCCGGGCCGATCGTGGTTGCCAGGGGCACGGCGTCGGTGGTGGGTCCGTGGGGATCGAAATGCCGCGGCGCGTCCATATGGGTGAAGGCGTGGACGCTGGTGGACAACCAGGTGACCTGCGCGTGCCCCTCGGCATGGGTGCGGTGCAGATGCTGCTTCGGCTTCCAGCGGAAATGGTCGGGCAGGATCGGGGTGGAGAGATCGATGACGCGGAGCATGGCGATTCCTGGACCCGGGGCCGGTGCAAGCTAGCGGGCGGCGGGAGGATGCGGGAAGGGGGTATGCCGGACCCGTTCGTTTTCAATCTTTAAGCTGCGTTTCCCGCCGTGATGGATTAACCTCCCGGCCGATGGTTCAACCTCCCGTCTTCGCCCGCCGGGTGCTGCTGGCCCGAATCGGCACCGGATTGGGGATCGCCAATTTGGGGATCACCGGCAGCTTCCTGTTGCCGGCGGCCGCGGCGGCGCGGCGTATTCCGTTCCTCCCGCCCGCCTGGCGCGCGCCTTCGGGCCGCTCGCTTCCCCCGCTGGTGATGCTGGACCCCGGGCATGGCGGACGCGACCCGGGCGCGATCGGCATCACCGGGACCTACGAGAAACACGTCGCCCTGGATGCCGCGCTCGACCTGCAACGGCTGCTGGTCGGCTCCGGCCGTTACCGCGTGGCGATGACGCGGGCGCGCGACGTGTTCATCCCGCTGGAACAGCGCGTGGAGCTGGCGCAGCGCGCCGGGGCGTCGCTGTTCGTGTCGATGCACGCCGACGCGCTGCCGGACAACCGCGCCGTGCGCGGGGCCAGCGTCTATACCTTCGCTTCCCGCGCCTCGGACCCGCAAGCCGCGGCGATCGCGGCCAGCGAGAACGCCGCCGACCACAGCGTGACCGCGGCCTATCGCGGCCTGCCGCCGCAGGTGGCGCGGATCCTGGCCAGCCTGATGCAGCGCGAGACGCGCACGCTGTCCGGCGCCGTGGCCAACCGGATGGCCGGCAGCCTGGCGCATATCACGCCGATGCTGACCAACCCGGAACGCCATGCCGGCTTCGTGGTGCTGCAATCGGCGCGCATCCCCAGCGTGCTGGTGGAGATGGGCTTCATGTCCAACCTGCGCGACGAGCAGGCGCTGCGCCAGCCCGCGCATCGCTTCGCCGTGGCCTCCGCCATGCGTGCGGCGGTGGAGGCGTATTTCGCCTCCGGCGCGCCGCGTATGGCGGGGTAAGTCCAACCCGCCGAGAACGCGACTTTCGCCCATGCGTGCCGGCCCGGCGTCTCCGTCATGACCGGCTCAGGTAGAAGCTGACGACGAAGAAGATCGTCACCGCCCGGCCGCAAGCCGGTCCGGAGAAGATCCGGTCCGGTGTCTACGCGGCGCGCGACCTCGGCGCCCGTCACACCCCGCCGATCAGCGCAATCGCCCGGGTCCGGATCGCGGCCAGTTCGGCCGCGGTCACCGCCCCCTTCCGCAGCGCGCGGCGGGCCCGCCAATCCAGGCTCTTGATCTGATCGGCCAACGCAACGCTGGCCGGCTCTCCCGCCAGGGGCACCTCGAACGGATAGCCCTTGATCCGGGTCGTCGTCGGGCAGCAGACCAGCAATCCGGTTCGTCCGTTATATGCCGCCGGGCTGAGCACCACCGCCGGCCGATGCCCCGCCTGCTCGTGGCCGGCCTGGGGGTTGAACGCGAGCCAGACGATATCGCCCGCATCCGGCACATAGCTGCGTCCGGAAGGCGGTTGCACGGCCATTACAGCACTTCGTTCCCCGCCGGTCCGCCGAAGCCGATTTCCCCATGCAGGTTCTCCGCCGTGATGCCGGCCAGCAGCGCATCGAGCCGGCAAGCCTCGATCGGGGCGGGTTCGATCACGATGCAGCCATGTTCGGCACGGATTTCCACCGCCTGATCAAGCCGCAGTTGCGCCGCGGCCATCACCGATGCCGGAATGCGCACCGACGCGCTGTTGCCCCATTTCCGCACCGACCCGCGCAAGCAATCCTCCTGTATCGACAAAGTAGATATGGCGACGGCGCCGCATCGTCAAGCGCCCTCGCGTTGGTCCGCCTTCCTCGCCGGCATGAACGCCGCCTGCACCCGGCGGCGGGCCGGGATCGGCGTTTCGCTCACCCAGCGTGCTCTGCCCCACCCGCACCACGATACATCTCTTGATCGGGCTCTCCGATGGTCTATATCATAATCTATTCTCCTTGAAGCACCCATGACCCGCACCGCGAAGCTCTTCACCAATGGCCGCAGCCAGGCGGTGCGCCTGCCCGCCG
>JAKAZJ010000443.1 GCA_021826565.1 Pseudomonadota bacterium
GTCGATCTAGGCTGGCTGCCGCCGTCGGGTTATGTGTCGCTCGCGCGCGATCCGCTGCGCTCGATCGAAACCGCGCTTATGCCGGCCTTCGTACTGGGCAACGCGATCGCGGCGATCCTGATGCGCCATACCAGATCCGCCATGCTGACCGCGCTGGCGCAGGATTACGTGCGCACCGCGCGCGCCAAGGGGCTGAGCGAATGGCGCGTGATCCTGCACCATGCGCTGCGCAACGCGCTGATCCCTGTGGTCACGCTGGCGGGGTTGCAGCTTGGCACGTTGCTGTCCGGCGCGGTGCTGACCGAGCAGGTGTTCGACGTGCCGGGCATCGGCAAGCTGGTAGTGGACGCGGTGTTCAACCGCGACTACCCGGTAATCCAGGGCGTCGTGCTGGTCAGCGGTTTGTTATACGTGTTGATCAACCTGGCCACCGATGTTCTGTACGCGGTCATCAACCCACGGCTGCGCGGGTCATGAGCGGCGCCGTCGTCGCCGGTCCGTTCCGGCTTGGCCTGGGGCGCTTCCGCCGCCATCGCAGTGGCATGGTGGGCGCGGGGCTGGTGGCCGGCTTCGTAATGGTGGCCGTGGCCGCGCCACTGCTGTCGCCGCATTCGCCGATCGCGGCGAGCTGGACCGCGATCCGCCAGGCGCCATCCTGGACGTATTGGATGGGCACCGACGAGATCGGGCGCGACGAGTTATCACGCGTCATCTGGGGCGCGCGGGCATCGCTGGCCGCGGGTGTGGTCTCGGTGCTGATCGCGGGCGCGATCGGCGTGCCGGCGGGCGTGGTGGCGGGGTGTGCCGGCGGATGGGTGGATGCGGTGCTGTCGCGGATCGTCGATGCGATGCTGGCGATCCCGTTCCTGATCCTGGCGATCGCGCTGGCGGCGTTTCTCGGCCCCAATCTGCGCAACGCGATGATCGCGATCGGGATCAGCACCGCGCCGGTGTTCATGCGGGTCGCGCGCGCCGCCACATTGGACGTGATGGTCCAGGATTTCATCGAGGCGGCGCGCGCGGTCGGCAATCCGCCCTGGCGGATTGCGCTGGCGCATGTCGTGCCGAACATCGTTGCCCCGGTGCTGGTGCAGGCGAGCTTGTCGATCGCAACCGCGATCATCGCCGAGGCGTCGCTGTCGTTCCTGGGGCTGGGTGAGCAGCCGCCGCTTCCGTCCTGGGGGTCGATGCTGAACGCGGCCCAGCAATTCCTGACCCAGGCGCCGTGGCTGGCCGTGTTCCCGGGGCTGGGGATTTTCCTGGCTGTGCTGGGGTTCAACCTGATGGGGGACGGGCTGCGTGATGTGCTGGATACACGCAGGCGGGGGTAATGGGGGCGGGCGATCCGCGCTCGATTCCCGGACCAGATCATCATACAATGCCAGCTCGCCGAGCCGTCGCCGTCAGGCGACGTCTTCGCCTGGCCGGGTTAGCACAGTGGTAGTGCAGCGGTTTTGTAAACCGAAGGTCGGGGGTTCAAATCCCTCACCCGGCACCATTCCCACTATTGTCCATACCGGACGCACGGCAGGCACAGCCGAGCTAAACCGCCGCCACCACCGCGGGTTCGGGGTCCAGCCGGTAGCCGCCGCTTTCGGTCAGCAGCAGCTTTGCGTTGGTCGGGTCCGCCTCGATCTTCTGGCGCAGGCGGTAGATATGGGTTTCCAGCGTGTGGGTGGTCACCGCGGCGTTGTATCCCCACACCTCGCCCAGCAGCTCGGTCCGTGCCACCGCGGTGCGGCCGGCGCGATACAGGTATTTCAGGATCGCCGCCTCCTTCTCGGTCAGCCGGATGCGCCGGTTGCGCACCGGGTCCGACAGCAGCTTGGCGGACGGGCGGAACGTGTACGGCCCGATCGAGAACACCGCGTCCTCCGAATTCTCGAAATTACGCAGCTGCGCGCGCAGCCGGGCCAGCAGCTCGGCCATGCGGAACGGCTTAGCGATGTAGTCGTTGGCGCCGGCATCCAGCCCCCGGACCACGTCTGCCTCGGTATCCGATCCGGTCAGCATCAGGATCGGCATCTTGTGCCCTTCCTGGCGCAGTTGGGCGCAGAAGGCGCGCCCGTCTCCGTCCGGCATCCCAAGGTCCAGGATCACCGCGTCGAAGCGGGCTTCGGGTTCGGCCAGCAAGGTCGCGGCATGGGCCAGAGTGGCCGCCTCGACACCCTGGAAATCGCCGTCCACGGCCAGCTGTTCGACCAGCGTCTGGCGCAGGTCGCGATCGTCGTCCACGATCAGGATGGGTCGCTCGCTGGCCATATCAAATTCCTCCGTTCCGGGGACGGCGGTGGCCCCGGGTGGGCGGGACAGCGGCGCCGAAGCCCTATATACAGGATCGTCTCGTCCGCGTCGCCTCAGATATGTCTGGCGCGCGCGGGAGCCACGCTCCCGGTCTGGGGGTGAAAAATGACCAAAATACGCCACGTCCGGATCGCAAACGCGTGATCGCCCGATGAGCCTGCCGCCTGCCTTCGGGGTTCGCCGCCCCACCGCCGCCCGCGTGGATCCCGGGGATCTCCAGGGTGGTGCAGATTTGCGCGCTCTGACGCCGGCGCGGCTGCGCGCGGTGCACCGCGCCGCGACCGAGCTGCGGCGCGGCATCCCGGTGCGGCTGACTGGTGCCGCGCCGCTGCTGCTGCTGGCGGCCGAGACCGCCCATGCAGCCGGACTGGCCGAACTCGCCGCTGCCGCGTCCGGCCCGCCGGTGTTGCTGCTCGCGCCGACCCGCGCCAGCGCACTGCTGCGCCGGCCGGTGCCGAATGGGCCGGCTGGGGGCGCGCCGGTGGCGCTCGACCTGCCCGCCGGGCTGATCACGCCGGAGGCCCTGGCGCGTCTCGCCGATCCGGTCCTGGACCAGACCCTTCCGGCCGTGCCCACCGCCCGCGACACCGCGCCCGCCGGCGCCGACGCCGCGCTGGGGCTGGCCAAGCTTGCGCGTCTGCTGCCTGCGGTGCTCGCGGCACCGGCCGGGGCGCCGCCGGCGGCAAGCACGCCGGAAGGCGCGATCCTGTCCGTCCCGGCTGCCGACGTCCTGGCCTACCGCCCCGCCGCCGCCCTGTCGCTGCGCCGCCTGACCGAGGCGCAGGTGCCGCTGTCCGCCGCGCCCGACGCGCGCATCGTCATATTCCGCCCCGCCGATGGCGGCACC
>JAKAZJ010000444.1 GCA_021826565.1 Pseudomonadota bacterium
CCCGAGAGCCGCAACAGAATGGCGAGCACCGGGAGCGCGACCACAATGCTTGCAAAAGGGAACCAATCCATCGCCATGACTTCCTCAGCCAGCCCTTCTTCCATCTTAGGCAATTATCACACGAGCGTCGAGCGCAGTTGACGAAGGTTTGATCTGCCGGTTGCGGGGATCACGCCGCAATCCGCCCGATGTCTCAAAATCGCCTCGACAGGTACGAAATTATCGTCGTTCCGCCCGCGTCCGCGGCAATCATTGGCGCACCGGGAACAGCCCGCCCGCCTCAGCCCCCGCTTCCGGCCTGCGCCGCCGCCTGCGCCAGCCGCACCAGCTCCGGCAGACTATGCGCGCCCAGCTTGTCCATCACCCGCGCCCGGTGCACCTCGATCGTGCGCGGACTGGCGCCCAGCACGTGCGCGATCACCTTGTTCGCGTGGCCCGCGATCAGCTGGTCCAGGACTTCGCGCTCACGCGGGGTCAGCGTGGCCAGCCGGGCGGACGCGGCGGCGGCGGCGGCCCCGGCCGTGCCGCGTTCATGCTGGCGCGCCAGGGCCTGGCGCAGCACCGCCAGCAGCTTCGCCTCATCGAACGGCTTCTGCAGGAAATCCACCGCGCCGGCCTTCATCGCCGCCACCGCCACCGGCACGTCGGCGTGACCCGTCATCACCACCACCGACACCGCCCGCCCCAGTTCGGCCAGCCGCCGCTGCAATCCCAGTCCGTCCAGCCCCGGCATCCGCACATCGGTCAGCACGCAGCCAGGTTCCAAATCCGCCTGCGCCAGCAGCGCTTCGGCCGAGTCGTGCGCGCGCACCGCGAACCCGGCCGCGTCCAGCAGCAACACCAGGGAATCCCGCACCGCCGCATCGTCATCGACCACATGCACCGTGCCGGGTACGGGATCATCCGTACGCAGGCTTGCGAATTTCGCCGCCTCCGCCGTCCCGCTAGATCCGGGGTCAGCAACGGACGCATCGGGCGAGGTTGAAAATGTTCGTGTCATCGCAGCTGATCGAGATCGGTCACGACACCCCCCATGCGGCGTTCCCCCCGCTGCATCCGCTTGCGGCGCTGGACGCAACCGCGGCGACGATCTGCTTCGACAAGGACCGCACCCTGTTCGCCGAAGGCGACCCGGCGACGTATTGCTACCGGATTCTGGGCGGCGCGGTGCGCATGGTCAAGCAGATGGAGGACGGGCGCCGCCAGGTGGTGGAATTCCTGCTGCCCGGCGACCTGTTCGCGATCAACGCGCCCGAGAACCACAGCCTGACCGCCGAGACCGTCATCGCCACCACCGTGTGCCGCTACCGCCGCAGCGCCGTGGAAGCCCTGGCCGACCGCGATCCCGCAACCGCGCGCCGGCTGCGCGCGCTGGCGGTCGCGGAACTGGGCCAGGCGCGTGCCCGCCTGGTGCTGCTGGGCCGGCGCACCGCCAGCGAACGCCTGGCGCAGTTCCTGCTGGAGATGGAACGCCGCGCCCCGCGCGGCGGCGCCGGGCGGGTGGTGCTGCCGATGGGCCGGGCGGATATCGCCGACCATCTGGGCCTGACGCCGGAGACGGTGTGCCGCCTGCTGACCGGCCTGCGCCATGACGGCACGATCGGGACCGGCCGGGGCATCGACGGGGCCGAGGTGATGATCCTGGACCCGGACGCGCTGGCCGCGCTGGCGACCGCGCCGCGGCACTGACGGTTCCGCGGCAAACGTTCAGACATCCCCACCATGCCGCGTCGCCGACGCGCGTGCGTCCAAAGCGACCGCCGCGCGGCGCGCGCGCGGGCGCCGGCGCCCCAGGAACACGCCGCGGGTCTGCTCGTCCTCCAGCAGCTGCGCGCGCACCCGCAGCAGGTCCTTGCGCGCGATCAGACCGACCAGCGCGCCGCTATCGGCGGCCACCACCGGCACCCGTCCGGTATCCTGCGCCACCATCCGCGCCACCACGATGCTCAGCGGCTCGTCCGGCCGGGCCAGCACCATCGGTCGCCCGCCCAGCGCGGCCGCAAGCGTCTGGTCGTGGCGTTCCGGATGCGCCAGCGCCTCCAGCACGTCGGCGCGGTGGGCCATCGCCACCGGCCGGTCGGCTGCATCGACCACCGGATAGGCCTTGTGATGCTCCGCGCCATCGGTGAACAGCGCCACCATCGCCCCCAGCGTCATGCTGGCGGGCAGCGTGTCCACGCGCCGCACCATCACATCGGCCGCGCGCGTCAGCTCGAACGGATCGACCGCGTATTCGCGCACGATGTGATGACCGCGGCGCGCGAGCTTCTCGGTCAGGATCGAGCGTTTGAGCAGCAGCACCGTGAACGCCATCGCCGCCCCGCAGGCCGCCAGCAGCGGCACCGACAACGAGGCATCGCCAGTCAGTTCGACCGCGAACATCATCGCCGTCAGCGGCGCGCGCATCGTACCCCCGAGCGTGGCCGCCATGCCGATCAGCGCCCAATCCCCGGCGCCGGCATGGGGCAGCACGCCGCCCGCGATCGCCCCCGCGCAGCCGCCCATGATCAGCAGCGGCGCCAGCACGCCGCCCGAGGTGCCGGAGCCAAGCGCGATCGCCCAGATCAGCGCCTTCACCACCAGCAGGGTTACGCTGCTCCAGCCGGTCAGCTGCCCGTTCAGCAGCGCGTCGATATAGATGTAGCCCACGCCCAGCGCGCGCGGATCGATCAGCCCGCCGACCCCCACCGCCACGGCGCCCAGCATCGGCCACCACATCCAGTGGATCGGCAGCTTCAGGAACAGATCCTCGGCGGCATACACCATCGCGGTCAGCAGCCCCGACAGCGCGCCGCAGACCAGGCCCAGACCGATGCAATCGAGCAGGGTCAGCGCATCGAGCGGCATCGCCCCGTGATGGGGAAACAGCGGCCCGAGCGGCAGCACGAAGCCGCGCGCCACCGCCGCGGTCATGCATGCCACCAGCACCGGGATGAAGCTGCGCGGTTTCCATTCGAACAGCAGCAATTCCACCGCGATCAGCACCGCGGCGATCGGGGTCGCGAACACCCCGGTCATGCCGGCCGCCGCACCGGCCACCAGCAGCGTCTTGCGTTCCGCCGAGGTCATGTGGAAGCACTGCGCGAACAACGACCCCAGCGCGCCGCCGGTCATGATGATCGGGCCCTCGGCGCCGAACGGTCCGCCGGTG
>JAKAZJ010000006.1 GCA_021826565.1 Pseudomonadota bacterium
CGCACGCGCGGCACGACAGCTTCGGGCGCACATGCCGGGTGACGCGGAACGCCCCCGGCACGTAGTCCAGCACTTCCGTCACATCCTCGCCGAGGGCATGCAGCTTGCCGCCGCAGTGCGGGCAGGCCCACGGCGCGGCGTGCTCCACCACATCGCGCGGCAAGCTCGCGGGCAGCGGCTTGCGCGCCGGCTTGCGTCGCGCGGTCTCGGCCGGCGTTGATGCCGCGGGCGCTTTCGCCTCGGCGGGCGCGGTCTCGGCAATCTGCTCTTCCAGATCGCCGAGCAGCAGGTCGAGCTGTTCGATCGCGCCGTGCAGCTTCTCCGAGGACGCACCGAACCGCTCGCGCAGCAGCCGCGCCAGGCGCAGCTTCAGTTGCTCGTTGCGCAGCACCTGTTCCTGCAAGCCGTTGCGGGCAGCGATAAGTTCGGCTGCCTGCCGTTCCAGTTGTCCCACCTGCCGCGCCTGCTCGGCCGCATGCTCCGCCTCACGCTGCAACAACAAGCTGTGCAGGGCGATCACCTGACGCGGCAAGGTTGCAGGGTCGAGCGGTGTTGGCATGCGCTGGTGTCAACGCCGGAGGAAAAATGTATCGGCGGGCCGGAGCAAAACTACATCACGGACGATGGCAGCCAGGTGCCCCGCGAACGGGACCGGCGCCTGCCCCGGCTCCAGCAGCCAGCGCGCCAACTCGCGCTGCAAGGCTTGGAACGGATCTCCCTCGACAGGTGTGCCGTTCACGGTGACGCAGGCGCCCTTCGCCTCCAACACCTGAAACGGCTCGACGCACAGGTAGCTGTAACGGCTGCGCGGGTCAGCCGGCGCCGCGCTATCCAGCCAGGTCACATACGGGTCGTCCGACCAAACTGCGAACGCCTCGGCCGGGTGACGCCAAGCGATCTCCTGGATATGGATCATCGTGCCACGTTGAATACGCGTCTGGCTGGGACGGGGCAAGCGAATACGCCCAGTGTGAAACAGGTGCGCCTATCAACGGATAGTCATTTATGGGGTCTATCGTGCGATTACCTATCTCTCTTTGACTCTGCACGCCTCAGATCGGTAGCCTAGGACCGACGCGGCAGAGCGCGACCGAGACCAAATTCACGCCGATCAATCGGGAGAGGAAACATGAGCATACCTTCGACAACGCAAGCCGGCTCGCCTCCGCGCAGGAAGGTGACGATCCCCGCCCTGGTCAAGAAGATGGAGCGCGGCGATGCCATCGTGCAGATGGCCATCTACGATTATCGAAGTGCGGTGATCGCCGACCGCCTCGGGATCGATATTCTTTGCGTTTCCGATTCCGGCGGCATGATCCTGTTTGGCCATCGCAGCACGGTGACGGTGAGTTTCGAGGAAGTCATGTTCATGGCGCAGGGGGTCGATCGTGGCTCGCGCTATGGGCTGCGCATGGTCGACATGCCGTATTGGAGCTTTCACGTCTCCCCGCAGCAGGCGGTGGAGAACGCAGGCAGGTTCGTCTCCCAGGCGAATGCCGAGGTGATGAAATGCGAGGGTAACCGGCATCACGTGCCCGCTATCGAGGCCATCATCCAGGCCGGCATCCCGGTTCAGGGACACATCGGTGTCACGCCCATGCGCATGCCGCAGCTCGGCGGTTACGCCGCGCAGGGGAAGACGGCGGAAGCCGCGCTCGCCCTGGTCGAGGATGCCAAGGCCATGGTCGATGCGGGCTGCTTCTCGATCCTGTGTGAGGTGACGACCGAGGAAGTGTGCCAGTATCTGACTGAGACGCTTCCGGTGCCAGTGATCAGCCTCGGTGCGGGGAACAAGGCGCACGGCGTGCACATCATCACCTCGGATCTGTTCCATCTTTACGAGGAGCATGTGCCGCGCCACTCGAAGATCTACACGGACCTCATTCCGATCATCGAGGATGTCTATACGCGCTACATGACGGACGTGCGCGACCGGACCTATCCGGGCCCGGAACATACGGCCTATATGACCCCGAAGGACCTTGAAGGATTCGCGCGCAAGGTCAACTGGACGAACCCGCCGATCGAGGCGGCGGAAGGGCGCGAGAGAGAGAGGCGGGCGCGCAAAGCCGCCGCGGAGTAGGCGGTTGCATTCAACCCGCCGGCGACAGCGGCGCCGGCGGGTTGTTGCACTGCTCCCGTCGCGCCGACCGCATATCGCGCGATTGTATCAGCGGTTCTGCATGCCTGCTTCCGTCACGATGAAGTCCATGGGTACGTCGTGTGGCTGCGGGCACACGCTGTCCAGGCGCGACAGCTCAAAGCCGACGCCGATCACGCGCGGGCGTGGTGAGAGCGCGGCCAGCGTGCGGTCAAAATAGCCGCCGCCATAGCCCAGGCGGTAATTGGCCGCATCGAAACCGACGAGGGGCGCCAACACGGTGTCCGGAACAAGCCTGTCCGCGGATTTTGGAATCGGAATCCCCAGAACCCCAGACTCCATCGCGCAATCGGGAGTCCATGGACGGAATATCAGGGGCGCGTTCCGCGCGGCTACCACCGGTAGCGCGGCCCGCCAAGCCTCGGTAGCCAGCAATTCCGTGACGAGCGCGCGGGCATCGAACTCGCCTTTGAACGGCCAGTAGAAGCCGATGACACGGCCGGGCAGGCCACGGAGCAAGGGACCGAGATGGCTCTCGATCCTTGCGCCCCATGCGGTTCGCCGCGCGGGGCCGGCGGCCATGCGGCGTTCGAGCAGGGCGGTGCGCATCTCCCGACGCCAGGGGCGCACGTCCTCCCATCCCCCCGTGACCGGCGTCATGGCGCGGTTCCCGGGTTGCCGGTGTGGGACGGACGCCCGAATTTCCACTCGCCTGCGACGAACGGACGCAGCGGACGGCGAGCGGCCATAGGCGCTGCGCCGGCGGACGGCATGATCCCCAGCCGGCGCCTCCTGGATCCCGATGCAAGACCTGCAAGAAGCATCTTCCACCTCCGGCGACGTACGCACTCGCGCCAACTGGCGCGATGCCTGATAAGATGCGATCAGGCATTCGCGACGGGAAACTGTCAAGCCGGGGAAACGCCGCATTTGTGCAGAAATATCATAGTTTTATGCTATTAGCCGATAGAACATATTGTCTTTACAGGCAGTGGATCAGGTAGCACAGTTTCTCGAGGACCGAAGGGTCGTATGCAGGCTGGCGGGCTGGAAGCCGGTGGGGAAAGTCTATGAAAGCGTTCGGTCATGGCCGCGTTCGACATGTGAGAGTCGCGCGTGCCATCTGGAGGACCGCCCCTGGCGGCCGATCTTGCACCCGATGATCCCGAAAGCCGAATGTCTGGCGCGGCGTGTCTTCGGGATCCTGCGCGCAGCCCGTCCCCTCGGCATGTCGGCCTCGCCTGCGCGAACGCCCAGCTTTGCCCCGAGAGGAGAGGTGTGATGACGGCACTTGCGATCGATCCAACCCGGTATGACGAAGGCCAGGCGATGCCTTCGGTGGACAGCCGGATCTACGGTGACCATGATATCTTCGAGGAGGAGGTCGAGAAAATCTGGAAGAGGGTCTGGCTCCTCACGGTCCACGAGTCGGAGCTTGCGGAACCACTCGATTTCCGCACGCTGACGGTAGCGCGCGAGCCGGTGATCATCGTGCGCGGCGCTGACAACAAGATCCGGGCATTCCTCAATGTCTGCCCGCATCGTGGCAATCTGATCGTTCGTCAGCCCTCCGGCAGCCTGAAGGTCGCGGAACCGTCGGGCAATGCCAACCACATGACCTGCATGTTCCACGCCTGGCAGTTCGACAGCTTCGGCCGCTGCGCCGATATCCCCCGCATGAAGCAGGGGTACCAGGACCGTCTTCAGAAGGCGGACGTGGGGTTGAAGGAGCTCCCCTGCGAGGTGGCCTATGGCGGCTTCGTCTGGCTCTCGCTCAACCGGGATCCCGGTCCGCTCTCGGCGTTCATCGGGCCGGCGCTCGATGTCCTGAAGACCGAGCTCGACAGCGAGCCGCTGGATGTTTTCCACTACCACAAGGCGATCATTCCGAGCAATTATAAGCTCTGGCACGATACCAACAGCGAATTCTACCATGATTACATGCATTATTTTAACCGCGCGACGGGCATGTTGCACAAGGGCTACTTCGAGCGCCGGTATACCGCCTTCCCGAATGGTCACGCTGAGGTCGGCTCGATGGAGGTGAAATACGATGCCTATGAGGGTGCCGCCGAGCGACCGCTTTCCTTCCCGGGAATGCCGATCAACGGCTGGAAGTTGGTCGACCTCTTCCCGGGCACGACATACAACCTTCGCGGCTCCTCATTGCGCATCGACACAATGACCCCGATTGGCCCGGACCTCGTGATGATCGAGTTTCGCGGCCTCGGATTGAAAAGCGATACGCCGGAACAGCGCGCGCAGCGGGTCCGGGACCACAATACCATCTGGGGGCCGTTCGGCCGCAACCTGCACGAGGACCTTCTGGGGATCACCGGTCAGGGCGTGGCAATGCGGCCGGGCACCGGGCCGCGCCGGGTGTTACACGGGCGGCATGAGGACAGCACGATCCACGACGAGATCGGGATGCGCCATTATTACGCCGAATGGGCGCAGCGGATGGGCCGTTCCCCGGCCGATCCCATGGCCTCGCCTATCGCTGCCGCCGCGGAGTAGTGGATACGGCGGACGCGGCCGGGAAAGGCAATATCCCCCCTGGTCGCGTCCCGCAAATTCGGAGGAAATGTCATGACTACTGTCCAAGGTGCCGAGCACGATCCCGTGCGCGAAGCGGTCCGGGAGACGATCTATCGCGCCTGTCTCCTGCTCGATGACGGGCGGTTCTCGGATTGGCTCAGCCTGTGCGCGCCTGATTTCTGTTACAAGATCACAGCCTACAGCCCCGAGATCCGCAAGGACATGACCTGGTACGAGCAGGACATCGACGGGTTGAAGAACATGATCGAGATGCTGCCGAGGCACAACACCGACCACGGCCGCCTCATGCGGCACGCGACGGTCTATACCATCGAGATCGACCGCGCCAAAGGCGAGGCCGTCGCGACCACCGCCTTCTCCTGCTATCGCACTGCGCTGGATGGGATGAACTCGCATCTGGATGCCGGCGAGTCGCAGCTTTTCGTGATCGGGAAGTACTACGACAGGCTGCGGCTCGACAATGACGGGCCACGGTTCGTGGAGCGCAGGGTTGTGCTGGAGACGCGCCGGCTGGATAAAGGCTCGCACTATCCGGTCTGACAGACCGCACCCGGCCACCGTCGATAACGAGAGGCTCTCCTGTGACTTGGCAGAGACTATGTTCCCTGGGCGATCTCGATGAAGGGCGCCTGAAAAAGATCGACCACGCCGGCGTCGCGATCATGGCAACCCTGATCGACGGCGCCGCGGTGGCGCTCCCGCCGCGCTGTCCCCATATGTCCGAGCCGCTCGAGGAGTCCGGCGTCTGCGACCACGGGACGCTCACCTGCACGAAGCACGTCTGGCAATGGGATCTGCGCACCGGTGAACCGCAAGGTCTCGCGGAGAAGCCGCTGAGCCTCTACCCGACGGAATGCCGGGACGCAGAGGTCTGGATCAACTTCGAGCACGAACTGGCCTACGAATACGATTGACGCCACTTTTCGGTTCTTCGCTGTTTGGAGTGGGTAGCGGGCCCGGCCGGCAGCCCGGGGCAAGGTGCCCGACCTGACCGAGCGTGGTGCCGTGCTCGCCGCCGTCAAGAACGCTGCGCGCCGCGCAAGGGCGCGGTGGCCCGCGAAGGGGCGGGCCATCCTTGACCGCGGCTCCGCTCGGCGCCCTGGAGATGTCAGGTCGGGACGGAGAAACGGCTCCCAGCCGAACCGAGAAACGCCACAGAAGGGGGTGGCATGGGAGCGCCCTACCCACACCAAACAGCGAGGAGGCCACTTTTCCGATGGGGCGGGGGACAAATCCCTCGCCGGGGCTATGCCTCGATGTTCAGCCCTGGCCATGTTCCCGATTATGTTACGCTGCTCAGCAATGTGCTCTGTTCGAGGAAGCTCTGCGTGATCATCCTCGCCAGGCGCTGCATCACGAGAAATCCCGCGCGCGGGTCCTCCTCCAGCACCTCCAGCAGCTGGCGCCCATCGATCTCCAGCAGCCGGCTCGGTTCAAGCGCGGCCACCGTCGCGATGCGCCGGGGTTGATCGGCGAGCAACGCCGCCCATCCCAGGATATCGCCCGGGCGGATAACCGAGCCGCCGGCGGCGGGCCGGCCGTCGCCGCCCAAGGTAAAGCGGAGACGACCGTTACAGATGACATAAACGTTGCGGGCCGGATCGCCGACCGAATAGAGGATATCGCCCTCATCGACCTCCCGCGCACGCGACAGCGCCGCGATCCGCTCTATGGTCGGTTCAGAGACACCGGCGAGGATCTGCATCCGTCGCAGGACGGTCGGAACATCCCGGGCAGGGATGGAGCTTGCATCGGACGGCATGGGTCATCTCCCGGAGAGACGTTGATCTAGCTGAACTTATCGTAACGGATATCGCGTGCCGGCAGCCGCGCCTGGGTGATCAGCATGCGGATCGAGACGTCCACCAGGATCGGCGGCCCGGCCAGGTATGCGACCCGCCCGGCGAACCGATCCGCCAGGTCGCGGGCGGCCACTTCGTGCGGGAATCCAGTCTCGAACGACAGCGCGGGATAGCGCTCCCGAAGTGACGGATCGATTTCGTCGTGGGAGAAAACGATGGTGATCCGGAGCGTTCCGGGGAACGACCCGGCGAACCGGTTCAGCCGGTCCAGGTAGAAGACATCCGCGCGGGTCCGCAGGCCGAAAAACACCGCCGCGTCGAACTGCTCGAAATGACACGAGGTCGCGCCTACCGCGAGGATCGACATGATCGAGGCGATCCCGGAGCCGCCCGCAATGGCGACAATGGTCCTCTGCTCCTGCGGCGTGAAAGTGGCCTTTCCCAATGGGCCGAACCACTCGAGTTGCTCACCCCGCAGATCGTCGGAAAGTAGCCACTCCGTGAAGCCCCCGCCGGGCTTGCGCTTGATGACGAACTCCACTTCCTCAGCCGTGCCGGCTTGGTTCACCATCGAGTACGCACGATAGCCGTTCACATGTGGGGTGGCGAGCACCGCGAATTGCCCTGCCTCGAACTCCAGGGCCGGCTCCATCCGCAGGCGCAGAGCCACAATGTCGTGGGTCAGGCGCGCGACATCGGTGATGACCGCCCGCCCGAAGGAGGGACGGACGGACGGGCTCAGGGTGATATCCGCGCGGCCGGGAATTTCGAAGCTCGACTCGGTCAGGGCACGCGTCTGACACAGCAGCACTTCTTCGCGATCAGGGTTGAGATATCGGGCCCCCGGCGCTTCAGGCCAATCATTGAGAAGCACTCCGGAACGGCGGCGCGCCTTGCAGGTTCCGCAGGTCCCGGTGGCGCATTCGTACGGCAGCAGAACACCGGCGTGTAGAGCCTCATACAGCAAAGAGCGTTGCGGGGTCACCGCAAAGGTGCGGGCACCTGTCTTTGAATGTACCTCAATCAGCACGCTGGTTTCGGCACCAGGACGGGAGGCATGATGAGTCATGGTTGGTGGCCCGCAGGTATCGATTAAAGCGAGTAGCAGGATATCATCAC
Source organism: Pseudomonadota bacterium (assembly GCA_021826565.1). The sequence goes on from JAKAZJ010000006.1 coordinate 7,582, forward strand.
GTCTGTCGGCAGACCAGATCCCATACCCAGACAGATCGGCGGCCTGCAGGAGCGGCGATGCGGCATGGAATTTGGCCGGCGGGGTCCCGCGCACGGGACCCCGCCGGATGTCTGTCAGAGTTGCACCTCTTCGAGCTCGCGCCGAGCGGTCTCCGGCCCCAGGAGGTAACCGATGATCGGCAGGATCCAAAGTGCCGCCGTGACCATGAACGGAATCGTCGGGCCGTAGACCGAGATTCCCCACCCAACCAGGAAGGGAGCCGCGATCGATGCCAGCCGCCCGCCTCCCACCATGATACCGAAGCCGGTGCCGCGCAGTGAGGTGCGGAAGAACTCGCTGAGGTAGGTATCGCCGACGCCCCAGAGCCAACCCAGCAATCCGACCATCAGGGCCCCGAAGATCAGGAATAAGGTCAGGGAATTTGTCAGCGATGCTTCCAGTGTGCAGCCGATCATGAGCACCGAGCCGAGGATCCCGGCTGGCCTGCGGCCGATGAGATCGGAGAGCCCGGTTCCGACATAGGACAGGAAAAACTGAACCACGTAGAACATCATCGCGTAAAAGATCGCGTCGGTCGGCACGACATGGAATTTTACCACCATGAAGGTGGTCAGGAAGACCGTGATTCCCCAGTAGCCGCATGCGTTGGCCACGTAGATCAGCCAGCCGATCACGATGCGGCGGAATGCGCCCGGGACGGTCCAGATATTGACGCGCGGATGGATGGCACCTTCTTCCCGGATCATCGCCTCAATCTCGGCGCGGGCATGGCGATACCGCGGCGACTCCTGAATCATGCGCCGAAGGACGAACACCATCACAGCTGGGACGATGGCGAAGACAAACGCCCACTGCCAGCCAAACCGCGGCACGATGAACAGCGCGGCGATCGCCGCCACGATGTAGCCCAGGGAGTAGAGCGAGAACATGATGCCGCCGGTTCCGAGCGCCCTCACCTTCGACGGCCACATCTCGGCGGTGTAGGGCGCGCCGACGGCAAGTTCTCCCGCGCCGCCGACGCCGGTCAGGAAGCGAAGTCCGGTAAAGAGGAACAGATTGGTCGTCAGGCCGCCGAGCGCGGTCGTGATACCATACATGATGATCGACCAGCCCAGCGCGTCCCGCCGCCCGACACGATCGGCGAGGATGCCGAATCCGAAGGTGCCGATGGTATATCCAACGAGGAAGATCGAGCCGATCAGCCCGATTCCCTTCAGCGTAATATCGAGGTCTTTCGCGATCAGCGGCCCCAACAGACCGAAGATGTTGACCGCATAGGCATCGAATCCGTAGCCGAGGCCGGCGGCGATTGCGACGAGCAACGCCTCTCGGAAGGGGATAACGTGCATCACGCTGTGGCCCGTCGCTCCACGCGGAATCCCTTCCACGACCGAAGCGGCAGACTCGGCTGTTCTCAGCCCCTGGCTCATTTTTTCCTCCCAACGAATATCAGATCAGGCAGGGCGGAACCTGTGCAGGCCCGCTGTTGTTCTGGGACGCCCTTGTTGCCTTGGAACGGAACCGAGACTCTCGGTCGTAGACAGAGAATTCCGGCCCACAGACCACGCGTAATCGCATCAAGGGTCGATCGTGCCTGTTCGTCCAATCCTATTTCTAAATGGATATATCGAAAAAACCTATAGTGCAGCAGGCGCCGGTCCCCTGTCTTGCAATTCGATCTGAATGGCTGAATTATCCCCCTGGTTGAACTGCGACGGGGAGGAGATGCATGAACGCGGATGCGCCATGGAACCCGGAACGGGCGGCGGCGATCATCGCGGCGCATCGCGCGACCGAGGGCGCCGTCATGCCCATCCTGCACGCGCTGCAGCACGCATTCGGCCACGTGCCACGGGCGGCGATCCCGTTGGTTGCCGAGGCGCTGAACCTGACACGCGCCGAAGTGTACGGCATCGCCAGTTTCTATCACGAGTTCCGCGATACCCCGCCCGGGCGGCACATACTTCGGCTATGCCGCGCCGAGGCGTGCCAGGCGATGGGGGCGGAGCGCTTGCACGCGGCGGCGCGGCATCGCCTGGGGATCGGCTGGCACGAAACCACCGCCGACGGCGCGGTGACCCTGGAACCCGTGTTCTGCCTGGGGCTGTGCGCGGTCGCGCCTTCGGGGATGCTGGATGGCGCCCCGCTGGGGCGGCTTGATCCGCCGGCGCTCGATGCCGTCCTGGAGGCCGCGCGATGAGCCACGTCTTCGTTCCGCGCGATGCCGGCGCGTTGGCGCTGGGGGCGGACGCGGTCGCCGCCGCGCTGACCGCTTCCCGGATTGAGGTGGTGCGCACCGGATCGCGCGGGATGTTCTGGCTGGAACCGATGATCGAGGTGGAGACGCAATCGGGGCGGATCGCCTACGGGCCGGTGCGGCGGGAAGACGTAGCGGGGCTGCTGGCCTCGGGGTTGATGGCGGGCGGGGCGCATCCATTGCGCCTTGGACCGACGGAGGAGATCCCGTTTCTCGCCGGGCAGACGCGCTTCACCTTCGCGCGCTGCGGGGTGGTGGATCCCGGCTCGCTCGAAGACTACCGCGCCCATGGCGGACTGAAGGGGCTGGCGCGGGCGATCAAGATCGGGCCGGCGGCGACGGTTGCGGAGGTGACGGCCTCCGGCCTGCGCGGGCGCGGCGGGGCAGGTTTCCCGACGGGTGTGAAGTGGAAGACCGTCGCGGATGCCACCGGCGAACGCAAATTCGTCGTCGCCAATGCCGACGAGGGCGATTCCGGCACCTTCGCCGATCGGATGCTGATGGAAGGCGATCCGTTTTCGCTGATCGAGGGCATGGCGATCGCCGCGATCGCGGTCGGGGCCTCGAAGGGGTATGTCTATACGCGGTCGGAATATCCGCACGCGATCGCCGCGTTCGATCGGGCGCTGGCGGCGGCGCGCGCCGCCGGGATGCTGGGCGCGGACACGCTGGGTTCGGGGATCAGCTTCGATATCGAGCAGCGGGTCGGCGCGGGCGCCTATATCTGCGGCGAAGAAACCTCGCTGCTCGACAGTCTGGAGGGCAAGCGCGGCCAGGTGCGCGCCAAGCCGCCGCTGCCGGCGATCAAGGGGCTGTTCGGCCAGCCCACGGTGGTCAACAACATCATCTCTCTGTCTTCGGTTCCGTTCATCCTGGCCGAAGGGGCGCGTGCGTACCACGATATCGGCTACGGGCGGTCGCGCGGCACGATGCCGATCCAACTGGCCGGAAATATCCGCCATGGCGGATTGTTCGAGGCGGGGTTCGGGCTGACCCTGGGTGAGATCGTGAACGATATCGGCGCAGGCACGGCGACGGGCCGGCCGGTGCGCGCGGTGCAGGTGGGCGGGCCGCTCGGCGCCTATTTCCCGCCCAGCCTGTTCGACACGCCGTTCGACTACGAGGCGTTCGCCGCGCGGGACGGGCTGATCGGCCATGGCGGGGTGGTGGTGTTCGACGACACCGTCGATCTGGCCCGCCAGGCGCGCTTCGCGATGGAGTTTTGCGCCGCGGAATCCTGCGGCAAATGCACCCCCTGCCGGATCGGCTCGGTGCGCGGGATGGAAGTGATCGACCGCATCCTGGCCGGGCACGATGTCGATGCTAATTTGGAACTGGTCCGCGATCTCTGCGAGACGATGAAATTCGGCTCGCTCTGCGCGCTGGGCGGCTTCATCCCCTATCCGGTGATGAGCGCGCTCGCGCATTTCCCCGAGGATTTCCGCCGCCTCGCGCAGGCGGCGGAATAAGGAGGCCGGGATGAGCCTGCACCCCGAACCCGATCATGGCACGCCACCGAGCGGCGCGACCGCAACCGTCACCCTGACGATCGACGGGCAGGACGTGACGGTCCTGGAAGGCACCTCCGTGATGCGCGCCGCCGTCGAGGCGGGGATCACCATCCCGAAGCTGTGTGCCACCGACAGCCTGGCCGCGTTCGGCTCCTGCCGGCTATGCCTGGTGGAAATCGAGGGGCGCGGCGGCACGCCGGCCTCCTGCACCACGCCGGTTGCGGCCGGGATGAAGGTTGCAACCGGGACGGACCGGTTGCGCCGGCTGCGGCGCGGGGTGATGGAGCTCTATCTGTCCGATCATCCGTCGGACGGGCTGACTTCGCCGGTCGCGGGGGCGGCCGAGATGCATACGATGGCCGGGATCGTCGGCGTGCGGCGCGTGCGCTACGGGACCGAGGGGGCCAATCATCTGGCCGCGCCGGTCGATGTGTCCAACCCCTATTTCCAGTTCGATCCGGCGCGCTGCATCGTCTGTTCGCGCTGCGTGCGAGCCTGCGAGGAAACGCAGGGGACCTTCGCGCTGACCGTCGAGGGGCGCGGGTTTGCGTCAAAAATCGTCGCCGGAATGGACGAGCCGTTCCTCACGTCCGAATGCGTCTCCTGCGGCGCCTGCGTGCAGGCCTGCCCGACCGGATCGCTGATCGAGAAATCGGTGGTCGCGCTGGGTCAGCCGGAACGCGCGGTGGAAACCACCTGCGCCTATTGCGGCGTCGGCTGCACCTTCCGCGCCGAGATGCAGGGCGAGACCGTCGTGCGCATGGTGCCGGCGAAATCCGGCAAGGCCAATCACGGCCATTCCTGCGTCAAGGGCCGCTTCGCCTGGGGCTACGCGCAGCACCAGGACCGCATCCTGAAACCAATGTTGCGCGCGAAGATCACCGATCCGTGGCGGGAAGTGGGCTGGGACGAGGCGATCGCGCATGTCGCGACCGAATTCCGCCGGCTGCAAGCCGCGGCGGGCAAGGATTCGATCGGGGTCATCACATCGTCGCGCTGCACGAACGAGGAGACCTATCTGGTCCAGAAGCTCGCGCGCGCCGGGTTCGGCAACAACAACACCGATACCTGCGCGCGGGTCTGCCACTCGCCGACGGGGTACGGGCTGGCGACCACGTTCGGGACCTCGGCCGGGACCAATGATTTCGATTCGGTCGAGCACGCGGATGTGGTGCTGGTGATGGGTGCCAATCCGACCGACGGGCATCCGGTCTTCGCCTCCCACCTCAAGCGCCGGCTACGGGCCGGGGCGAAGCTGATCGTGGTCGATCCGCGGCGGATCGATCTTGTACACACACCGCACGTGGAAGCGACGTACCACCTGCCGCTGCGGCCGGGCACCAATGTCGCCATGCTGGATGCGCTGGCGCATGTGATCGTGACCGAAAATCTGATCGATCAGGACTATGTGCGCGCGCGCTGCGACGCGGACGCCTTCGCCGATTGGGCTGCCTTCGTGGCCGAGCCGCGCAACAGCCCCGAGACGGTGGAGGCAATCACCGGCGTGCCGGCCGCACTGGTGCGCCAGGCCGCCCGGCTCTACGCGACGGCTGGGCGCGGGGCCATCTATTACGGCCTCGGCGTGACCGAACACAGCCAGGGCAGCACCGCGGTGATGGGGCTGGCCAACCTCGCGATGGCGACCGGCAATGTCGGCACGGCGGGCACCGGGGTCAATCCGCTGCGCGGGCAGAACAACGTGCAGGGCTCGTGCGACATGGGCAGCTTCCCGCACGAACTGCCTGGCTACCGCCATATCTCCAGCCCGGCCGTGCGCGCGATCTACGAGCGCGAATGGGGCGTGCGGCTCGACCCTGAACCCGGGCTGCGCATTCCCAACATGTTCGACGCCGCGCTGGACGGAAGTTTCCGGGGCATCTACATCCAGGGCGAGGACATCGTGCAGTCCGATCCGGACACGCACCATGTCACCTCCGCGCTGGCGGCGATGGAGCTCGTGGTGGTGCAGGACCTGTTCCTGAACGAGACCGCCACCTTCGCCCATGTGTTCCTGCCAGGATGCAGCTTCCTGGAGAAGGACGGCACCTTCACCAATGCCGAGCGCCGGATCGGCCGAGTCCGCAAGGCCATGGCCCCGCGCAACGGCTACGCGGACTGGGAGATCACGCAGTTGATCGCCAACGCCATGGGCGGCGGCTGGGCCTACACCCACCCCTCGCAGATCATGGACGAAATCGCGCGCACCACGCCCACCTTCGCCGGCGTGAGCTTCGCCAAGCTCGACGCGCTGGGTTCGGTGCAATGGCCGTGCAACGATGCGATGCCCGACGGCACGCCGACGATGCACGAGACGGGCTTCGTGCGCGGCAAGGGCCTGTTTGTCGTCACCGAATACGTCCCCACCGACGAGCGCATCGGGCCGCGCTTCCCGCTGCTGCTGACCACGGGGCGCATCCTCAGTCAGTACAACGTGGGCGCACAAACGCGGCGGACCGAGAATACGCTGTGGCACACCGAGGATGTGCTGGAAATCCATCCGCACGATGCCGAGGAACGCGGGGTGCGCAACGGCGACCTGGTCCGCCTCGCCTCCCGCGCAGGCGCCACGGCGCTGCACGCGCGCATCACCGACCGGGTGGCGCCGGGGGTGGTGTACACCACGTTCCACCATCCGGAGACGCAGGCGAACGTGGTCACTACGGAATATTCCGACTGGGCGACGAACTGCCCGGAATACAAGGTGACCGCCGTCCAGGTCTCGCCCGCCAACGGTCCGACGGAATGGCAGGAGACCTACCGCGCCACCGCCGAGCGCGCCCGTCGGATCGAGGCGGTGCCGGCAAAATGACCGGCGCGCGCATCCCAGACCCGGCAAGCAACCTGCCCCGGGTGCTCTGGCGCGGCGGCGGGATCGCGCACGGGCGCCGGCAGGTGGCCGAGGAAACGCCCGTCGCGTTCTCGTATAACCGCGCGACCCTGGCGGTGATGCTGGCGACGCCCGCCGATCTGGACGATTTCGCGCTGGGCTTCAGCCTGACCGAGGGGATCGTCACGCATCCCGACCAGATCGAGGAGATCGCGATCGTCGCGGTCCCGAACGGGATCGAGCTGCGCCTGTGGTTGTCGCCCAATCGCGCGGCGGCGGCGGAGACGCGGCGGCGCCACCTCGCCGGGCCAGGCGGATGCGGCCTGTGCGGGATCGACAGCCTGGAGGCCGCCAACCGCGCGCCACGCCACGTCACCGCCGATCCCTGCGTCACCACCACCGACATCGCCGAAGCGGTGGCGAGCCTCGCCCCCGCCCAGACGCTGAACGCCGCCACCCGCGCGACCCATGCCGCGGGGTTCTGGACCCGCGCCGAGGGGCTGGTGATCGTGCGGGAGGATGTCGGGCGACACAACGCGCTCGATAAGCTCGCCGGCGCGCTGGCCCGCGCGGGGCGCGCGGTCTCGGACGGCGTGGTGCTGCTCTCCAGCCGGCTTTCGGTGGAGCTCGTGCAGAAGGCCGCTATGATCGGTGCGCCTGTTTTGGCCGCGGTCTCGGCACCCACCGCGCTCGCCGTGCGCACTGCCGAGCAAGCCGGGATCACTCTGGTCGGCATCGCGCGATCCGATGGGTTCGAGATATTCACGTATGCGCACCGGATCGTGCCCGCCGAGGATGCAACCCGCCATGTCGCCTGACCGTCTCGCCTATATGGCCAACCAGATCGGCAAGTTCTTCGCCCACCGCCCGCATGGTGTCGCCGTGGCCGCGACCGAGGAACATCTGCGCAAGTTCTGGGACCCGCGGATGCGCCGGCAGATCGTCGAGGGGCTTGAGCGCGGCGAGGCCACGCTCGACCCGCTGGTCCGCGAGGCGGTGGAGCGGCTGCGCGCGCCTGCCGCCGTGCCCGCTTAGATCGAGTTCCGACCCCATCCACCACAGCGTTCCAGAACATCCTGACGACCATCGACGGAGGCATTATGCGCGGCGCGACTTCGAGGCGAACGAGCGGGTTTAGCCGCCCAGTGGAGCGGATCGACCCATCGCCGCCGGTAGGCGATTCGGTCAAGCCAACCACCTGCTACATGTGCGCCTGCCGTTGCGGCATCCGCGTCCACCTCCAGGACGGCCGCATTCGCTACATCGAGGGCAATCCCGACCACCCGGTGAACAGCGGCGTGATCTGCGCCAAGGGCTCCGCCGGCATCATGCAGCACTATTCCCCCGCGCGCCTCACGAAGCCCCTGCTGCGGGTGGGCGAGCGCGGAGCCGGCGACTTCAAGGAGATCGAGTGGGAGGAGGCGCTGAGCCTCGCCACCGAATGGCTCGGCCGGATCCGCGCCACCGAGCCGCGTAAGCTCGCCTTCTTCACCGGGCGCGACCAGAGCCAATCCTTCACCGGCTGGTGGGCGAAACAGTTCGGCACGCCCAATTTCGCCGCGCACGGCGGGTTCTGCTCGGTCAACATGGCCGCCGCCGGCCTCTATTCCATCGCCGGCAGCTTCTGGGAGTTCGGCGAGCCGGACTGGGAGCGGACCAAAT
>JAKAZJ010000445.1:0-2608 GCA_021826565.1 Pseudomonadota bacterium
GCGACCGCGGGAAGCCCCGGAGGAGCAGACGGGAGAGCCGCAGGGGCGGCGGGGGCGGCGGCGGGGGCGGCGGCCGTGACCGCGGGCGGGGCGCCCGGCGGCAAGCCCAGAGGAGCGCCCGAGGGCGGCGCGGCGCGGGACACCACGGCTGCCTTGTGTGGCAGCGCGCGCGGCACCGATGCGGCCGGGCGGGAGGGCCGCACCCGGACGACCGCCCGATGCGGGGCCGGCACCGCCGGCGCGACCGGCAGCTTGTCCAGCGCGCGCAGGTCGAGCGTCACCTGTGCTCGCGCCACAGGGGCGAACCCTAGGAAAATCAACAGCAGCGGAATCCGGTGGCGCATCGGTGGCCGCAAACTAGACGAGGCCGGAGCGCGGCTCAAATGACGGCTCGGTCAGATGCCGGTTGCCAACCCCCGACCCGCGTCTGATAGGCTGCCTTTCCCCGACCGGAGCGTTCCCCGTGCCCCATGATGCCACCCGCGTTTCCGTGATTCTCCGCCGCCGCCCGGTGGGCGCGCCGCGCGCCGAGGATTTCGAACTCCGCAACGCCCCGATCCCCTCGCCCGCCGCCGGGGAGGTCCTGGTGCGCACGATCTTCCTCTCGATCGATCCCTATATGCGCGGACGCCTGTCGGACCGGCCATCCTATGCGCCCGCGGTGCAGATCGGCGAGGTGATGACCGGCGAGACGATCGGCGAGGTCATCGCGTCCGCCGATCCACGCTTCGCGCCGGGCGATATCGCGCTCGGCGCGCGCGGCTGGTCCAGCCACAACCTGGCCCCGGCGGCGGGGCTGGCGAAGATCGCGCGGCCCGGTGCGCCGCTATCGGCCTATCTCGGCGTGCTGGGGATGCCCGGGACCACCGCGTATTCCGGGATGACCGATATCGGCCGGCCGAAAGCGGCCGAGACGGTGGTGATCTCGGCGGCGTCCGGCGCGGTCGGCGCGGTGGCGGGACAACTGGCGAAGCGCGCCGGCGCGCGGGTGGTGGGCATCGCCGGCGGGCCGGAGAAATGCCTGTATGTGCAGGAGGAACTCGGCTTCGACGAATGCGTCGATCATCGCGTGATCGATCTGCAAGCGGAACTGGCTGCGGCCTGTCCGGCCGGCATCGACGTGTATTTCGAGAACGTGGGCGGGCGCGTGCAGGAAGCCGCCTTCGCGTTGCTGAACCCGCATGCGCGGGTGGTGATGTGCGGGATGGTCTCGCAATACAACGAAGCCACATTCCCGCCTGGGCCTAATCTTGGCTTCGTGGTCGGCAAGCGGGTGCTGATCCAGGGCATGATCGTGTCCGACAAGCCGGAGCGCTTCGCGGAATGGCGCGCGCTGGCCGGCCCCTGGGTGGCGGATGGCAGCCTGCGCTATCGCGAGGACGTGGTCTCCGGCCTGGAGCAGGCACCCGCCGCGCTGGCAGGGGTGCTGTCGGGGGGTAATTTCGGCAAGCTGGTGGTGCGCGTGGGTGTGGACCCGGCATGACCGCGATCATGGACCCCGCCCTGCACGCCACGCTGACCGCATGGCGCCACCATCTGCATACGCACCCCGAGTTGTCGCTGCAGGAAGCCGCCACCGCACGTTTCGTGTGCGAGAAACTGACCGAGCTTGGCATTTCGTTCGAGTCCGGCATCGGCGGACATGGCGTGGTCGCCACGCTGCGCCGCGGTAGCTCCAACCGCAGCGTCGGCCTGCGCGCCGACATGGACGCGCTGGCGATTACGGAAGCCACCGGACTTCCCTACGCCTCCGCCAATCCCGGCGTGATGCATGCCTGCGGCCATGACGGGCATACCACGTCCCTGCTCGGCGCCGCGGCGCTGTTGGCGCGCGACCCGGGCTGGTCCGGCACCATCCACCTGGTGTTCCAACCGGCCGAGGAAGGCAGCGGCGGCGCGCTGGCGATGCTGGCCGACGGGCTGCTGTCGCGGTTCCCGATGGAGCGCATCTTCGGCTACCATAACTGGCCCGGTCTGCCCGCCGGCACGATCGCCGTGCATGACGGCCCGGTGATGGCCGCCGGGTGCCGCTTCGAATACGTGGTACGCGGGCGCTCGGGCCACGCCGCGCTGCCGCACGAAACGCGCGATCCGATGGTGGCCGCGGCGCATCTGCTGCTGGCGGCGCAGAGCATCGTCTCACGCGAGACCAGCCCTCTGGATTCGGTTGTGATATCGTTCGCGACGATGTCCGCCGGCAGCGCGCAGAACCAGATCCCCGACCAGGCGGTGCTGGGCGGCACCGCGCGGACGCTGCGCGCGGAGGTCCGCGACGCCACCGAGGCCGCCATGCACCGCATCGCCGCCGGCGTCGGCGCGACGTTCGGGGTGAGCATCGACCTGACGATCCGCCGCGGCGTCGCGGTGACCGCCAACCACGCCCCGGATGCCGAGCTGGCCGCCGCCGCCGCCGCCGCCGCCGGCTGTCCGGTGCGCCGCGACCTTCCGCCCGCCATGACCGGGGAGGATTTCGGCTGGTTCCTGCACGAAATCCCGGGCGCCTTTGTCTGGATCGGCAACGGCGACACGCCGGGCCTGCACAACGCCGGCTATGACTACAACGATGCAATCCTACCGGCCGCGTCCGGGTTCCTCGCCGCGGCGGCGC
>JAKAZJ010000445.1:2618-3142 GCA_021826565.1 Pseudomonadota bacterium
GATCCGCGACCATCGTGCCTCGACGCGCGGCATCCTGGCGGTTCCGGACGGGCGCTTCGCCGACAGCCTGCGCGAGGAGATCGGGCCATGGCTGGCCGCGGGCGAAGGCCAGGTGCTGCTGTGCGGCATGGTCGGCAGCCGCCAGGGCTGGGTGGAGGCGCCTTATCTGCCGTGCCCGGCCGGACCCGCCGATCTGGCCGCCGCCCTGACCGACGTGCCGTTCGACTGGGCCGAGGTGAAGCTGGTCCCAGGCCTGTGCGGCACCGACCGGGACGGCGTCGCCGAGGTGATGCGCGGGGAAGAAACGCAGCTGGCCGGGGCGCTGGCCGATATCGCCCGGCTGGGCGCCGGCGTGACCACCGCCTGTCTTCCCGGGACCCATTCGAAATGGGTGCGCCTGGACAATGATCGGGTGCAGGATTTCGCCACCCACATGACCGGGGAGGCGTTCGCCGCCCTGCGCGGGCACACGATCCTGGCCCGCACCATGACCGACGGCGCGGCGGCCGACCCGGCGGCATTCG
>JAKAZJ010000446.1 GCA_021826565.1 Pseudomonadota bacterium
ACAGCAGCCGGTAGCCGGGCGTGGTTTCGGCGCCGGCGGCCAGCGCGGTGTCGCGATGCGCTTCTTCCTCGGCACGGAAGCCGGCGATCTCGGCGCACAGCGCGGGGTCGGTCGCGGCCAGGGCCGCTTCCTGGCGGGCATAATGGGCGGAGATTTCTTCTTCCACCGCGACGGTGCAGGCCATGGCGGCGGCCGGTCCCAGCGCGGCGGTGGCGGCACCCAGCGCGAACCCGGCCAGGTGCCACAGCGGCAGCAGCGCGGTGGGCCGCACGCGGCGTTCCGCGATCAGCGCGGTGAAGCGGGCCAGATGCGCTTCCTCCTGCGCCTGCATATGCGCCAGCGCCGGACCGGAGGCGCCGCGCCCCAGCACCGCGCGCTGGCCCTGATAGATGCGCACGGCGCCGTATTCGCCGGCGTGATCGACGCGGATCATGCGCGCCTCGGACGCGGCCGGGGAGGGGTCGCCGGGCAGGGTCATCGCCGGCGCCGCGCGGTGCGCGAAAGTGTGGCGGCCAGCGTCACGGCAACGACCACGGCGTAGACCAGGTTCATCGCCGCCATCGACAGCGGCACATGCGGGATCAGATACGTGGCCGCGTCGCAGGGCTTGGACGGCAGCGCGGGCATCGCGGCGAGGCGCTGCGCGATCGAGCCATGCCCCAGCGACGGCGCCGCGCATTCCGGCAGCGGGCTAGGCCAGAGACCCCATTCCACGCCGACATGGACGAACGCCGTGGCGGCCCCGGCGGCCAGATCCACGACCGTCAGCCACAACAGCGCCCGCCCCAGGCTGCGCGGCAGCAGCAGCGCCAGGACCGAGAACCCGATCGCCAGGCGCCACGGCCAGCGTTCCACCAGGCACAGGGCACAGGGCACGATCCCGCCCAGGTTCTGGACCAGCAACGCCACCGCCATCGCCGCGGCGGCGGCGAGCGCGGTCAGCAAAGCGGCGGGGCGGTGGGACGGCGCGCGCATGGGCGCGATGTGCCCCGCTTCTTGTTCCGGCGCAACCGGGATCAGCCTCGGTAGCTGAACGTGGCCATCCTCGTCAGCGCGGCCTTGCTGGAATCCGGCAAGACCACGCTGTAGTCGGTGCGCGCCTTCCAGGACTTGGCGGGATGCGGCGTGGCGGTCGCAGCCAGTGCCGCCTGGCTGGGTGCCGCGGTGGCGGGCGTGGTAGCGCCGGCCGCGGTGCGGTTGTTCACGCTGCGCACGAAACGCAGCGCGCTGAACGGCACTTCGACCAATTTGTTACCGACGCCGAGGAATCCGCCCACCGAAAGTACCGCCATCGACACGCCGCCGCGCGGCGAGATCAGGAGGTTCGAGATCGTGCCGACATTCTCGCCCGAGACGGTATAAACCGTCGCACCCACCAGGCTGGCGGAACGCCACAGGCCGTGGGTCCGATGGAGCGTGCCGGCCGGGCCTTTGACCACCATGCCCGTCGTCGCCGTGGTGGGCATGACGGCGGCCGAGCCGCCGACTGGCGGGGCGACCCGATCGGCGATCGGCATCGTCTCCAGCGTCGGGATCGCCAGCACGCCAGCCAGGGCGATGGCGGCACCGACGGAATGGAACGCGAGCATGTGCGCCTCCTTTGGAATCGAACAGGTGGTCGCCGGAGCAGCCGATCTGGGTACGCCCCATTTGGCTGCGCCGTTTGGGTCGCTCGGCATGTCGATTGCCCGGTCGGCCGGTCCGGCAGTACCCTTTTGGACGCTGGCAGAACCAAGAAGATAGATACGGAAACTACTCAGGCGAGGCCAACAGCGACGCGGGCGCGATGGAGCCGGGGCCAAGCGACGGACCCGAGGCCCACGGGGGTCCGCCCATCGTCCCGATCGGTTGGGAGCGATGCGCGGACGCCCGTGACGTCGGATCAGCCGCGGTAGGTGAAAGCCGGCATTTTCGTCAACGACGCCTTGGTGGAGTTGGGCAGGATCACACTGTAATTCACGCGCGCGGCCCAAGCCGGGCTGGCGTGGTTGGTGCCGGTGCGCGCCATCGCCACCTGGTTCGGCGCGGGCGCCGTGCCGGCCGCCATGGGGGCCGGCGACGCTTGCGGCGTAACGGCCCCGGTCGTGTTGCCGTTGTTATGGCTGGGTACGAATCGCAATGCGCTATACGGCACCGCGATCAGCTTGCTGTCCATGCCGAGGAACCCGCCCACCGAAAGCACCGCCGTGGTCACCCTTCCGGTCGGCGAGACCAAGAGATTCGAGATCTCTCCGATGCTCGTGCCGGCCCCGTTATAGACCGTCGCACCGACCAGCGCCGCGGAGCGCCACATGCCATGGGTTTCGTGCAGAGTGCCGGTCGCCCGGGTGGCACCCGCGCCCGTCATGGGGGTTGGGGTCTGGGCAGCCGTCGTGCCCATCGGCGCCTGCGGGGCGGTTGCCACCGCTTGCGTTGCGGCCAGCGCCGGGATCGACAAGACGCCGGCCAGCGCGACCGCGGCACTGAGTGTATGGAACTTGGACATGGGGAAACTCCTGAGGTGAGGTACCGACCGGTCGGATTTGGAACTCCGGTGCATTGGATCCACGACCGGGCGGCGAACGCTGCACGCCCCAGCCGGCGATCCGATACCTCCGGCATATGTGGGTTCTCATTGCAGTGTGCAGCACCGGAAACTACTCAATGTCGGCAGCTCGGACGCCCGCGCTACGGCCTGCGATCTCACTACAACGTCATCCCCGTGCTGCGTGGTAATCGTCGGCCGAGCGACCACGTGTCGGGTCCGATGAGCGCGCGATGCCGCGCTCGAAACGCAGCAGGAGATCGTGGAATGAGCACACAAACCCAAGGCACGGCGATGCAGAACGCGGCGAGTTCGCGACACACGTCGTCAGCCGCCATCAACGCTGATACGTCGCGCGACGAAACGCGCAGTCTGATCGCCGCCAGCAAGGTGAACGGCACCAACGTCTACAACCGTCAGGGTGATTCGCTCGGGTCGATCTACGATGTGATGATCGACAAGCCGAGCGGCAAGGTGGACTATGCCATCATGGCGTTCGGCGGGTTTCTGGGGATGGGCCAGAACTATCATCCGCTGCCCTGGCATGTACTGACCTATGACGAGCACCTTGGCGGATATGTGACCGACCTGGACCCGAAATATCTTC
>JAKAZJ010000447.1 GCA_021826565.1 Pseudomonadota bacterium
AAACGATGCAGCCGGCGCGCGCCGCCGCCGCCGCCGCCGCGCGCCTGGCGGGACGGGGCGGGCTGGTGCTGCTGCCGCGCGGCAATGACGGCGTGGGCGTGGTCGGCCCGTTTCTGGCCGAGGCACCCGGCTGGCTGCGGGTCCGGCTGGTCGGGCCGGGATCGGACCCGCGCGCGCTGGCCGCCGGGTCCGACCGCGTGATCCTGGCGCTGATCGGGGTGGATCGCGCCAGCCGCGCCACCTTGCCGCGCCTGCGCGCCGCCTTCGCAGGCCCAGGCTGGCGCGTGGTGGGAACCGGCTTCGATACAAGGGCGCTGGCGCGCGCTACGCCGCCTGATCCAGGGTCGAGCGTTCGTCCGACACCGTCGTCCGTCGCATATCGCGCGGTACCGTCATGTCGTACGGCCGCGCCCGGTGCAGCGTGCAGCGATCGTCCCAGATGACCAGATCATGCTGCCGCCACCGATGCGTATAGACAAAGCGCCGTTGCGTCGCGTGCTCCATCAGATCGAGCAGCAGCACCCGCGCCTCGGGCAACGGCATCCCGCGGATCGCACCGGCGTGGGAGGCCAGATAGAGGCTGCGCCGCCCCGATCCCGGATGGGTCCGCACCAGGCGCTGCGGCACCGGTTGCAGCCGCGCCGTCTCCTCGGGCGAGAAATCGGTGAAGCCGATCGTGGCGCGCGAGGTCAGCAGGGAATGTTCCGCGATCAGCGGTGCCACGCGGGTCTGCATCGCCGCCGGCAGCGCGTCCCAGGCGGCGCGCAGATCGGCGAACTCGGTGTCTCCCCCCTCCGGCGGAATCGCGTGCGCCGCCAGCAACGAGTAGCGCGCCGGGATCGCCTTGAAGGAACTGTCCGTGTGCCACAGCCGGTTGCCGAGCCCGTTCATCCGCCGCCGGTCGTCGGCGCCGATGACATGGTTGTTTTCGTCCAGATTGGACACGTCGGACAGATGCAGGTCGAGCCGGGCGCGGTGGCCGGGGCGATAGGCCTTGACCGTGGTCTCCAGCGGGCCGAGGCGTTCGCTGAACGCGATCTGCTGCGCGTCGGTCAGGTCCTGTTGCGGGAACACCAGGACCGCGTAGCGATCCATCGCGGCGACGATCGCGGCCAGCGTCGCCGCATCCGGCGGCACGGCGAGCGAAACCCCGGTGGCCTCGGCGGCGAACAGATCGTGCAGCGGGCGCAGGTTCAGCTTCATGTCACATCCCCCCGGGAGTGTCGCGCGCAGCCTGATCCCGCCCGCGCGCCGGCGTCAACCGCACCCTTCCCGCGGCGCCGCCGCTGGTCCAGGATGGCGGTCCGGGAAGCGCGGAGGCAGGGCATGACGGCGGAGACCGGGCGGGAGTTCCCCGCTCGCCCGATCGTGGGGATCGGCGTGATCGTTCTGAAATCAGACCAGGTCCTGCTGATCCGCCGCGCCAAAGCCCCGAATATCGGCAGCTGGAGCCTGCCTGGCGGTGCGCAGGAGCTGGGTGAGACGGTGGAACAGGCCGCGCGCCGCGAACTGATGGAGGAGACCGGCGTGACCGTCGGCCCGCTGCATCTGGCCGCGGTGGTAGATAATATCCGCCCCGATCCGGATGGGCGTCTGCGGTATCATTACACCATTATTGACTTCGCAGCGCGCTGGGAAACGGGCGAGCCGCGCGCCGGTTCGGACGTGGGTGAGGCGGTGTGGGCGCGGACCGACGCGCTGGCGCCGTTCGCGCTGTGGCACGAGGCGTTGCGCGTGATCGCGCGGGCGCGCGCGATGCTGGACGGGGACGACGCTCAGATACTCAGATCCAGCAGGTTGTAATCCCGCATCCCGGCGCGCGCCGCCTCATCCCATTCGTAACTTTCTCCCGACTGCGGCGCATAGACGAACGGGACTTCGTCCGGGAACCGCCGCCGACGCGCGTCGATCGCATACCCGATCGCCCGCGCCCGCTGCGCGATCCGCCCGGAATCGTACACCGCCGGCGCGTTGTGCACGCCCCCCGCCATCACCCCCAGCACGGAACGCCGCCGGTGGAACCCGAAATTGAACGTGACCCGCCAGTCCCGGCTGGTATTGGCGAACGACCCATGCACCGCCTGGCGGTTGGTGATCGCCACATCCCCCGCCGCGCACAGGATCGGCACCGCGTCGGCCAGCCGCTCGGACCCGGACGCCGCGACCAGCGCCGGGATATCGGCCTTGCCGCGCGCATGTGACCCCGGCACCACCCAGACCCCATTGGCCGCCGTGCAGCCATAAAGCTGGGCCATGAAATTGAACCCATGCGTGCCCTGGTCCCAGTCCGGCGCGTTCCAGTGCGTCAGCCCGTCCTGGTGCCACGCGACCGAGGCGCCGCGGCCCGGTTCCTTGATGAAGATCGCCTCGTTGAACGGCACGAAATCGTCCCCGTTCACCGCAGCGGCCATCGCCAGCAGCCCGGGATGGCCATAAAGCCGCAGCGCCGCATCCGAGAACTGCAACGATCCCAGCAGCAGATACACCACCTCGGCGGGCGCATCCGCCGCTGCCTGCGGTTCGTGCATCTTCACCGGGTGCCGGCCGCCGGCCAGCGCCGTACCGCCGAACGGATCGCCGAGCGGCTTCGACCAGAACAGCACCGGCGCGCGCTGCCCAAGACCCAGCGCGGGGCGGCCGAGACGGTCCGTGGCAGCGTCCCGCGCGGTCGGCAGGCGGTCCTGGATGGCCTGGAAATCGGCCGCCAGATCGGCCAGTTCGGCACGCTCCAGCACCCCCTGGAAGACATAGAATCCGCAGCGCCGATAGGCGTCCAGGATCTCGGGATGCACCGTGCCATCGGCGGCGAACCGCAGCGGCCCACGATTGCCGAGGGCGGCGGCGCGCGCCTCCCCGGCGCGTAGATAGGCCTGCATGGCGGTTTCCTCGGTGCCGTAATCGGTGATGCTGTCCACCGCTTGTCCCTCCCGTTCGGAGCGGCAGCGTAGGGCCGCTTCAGCAGATGCTGTCAACCGCGGGCGTTGACAGATGCGCGGGGCGCGTGTGCCCTGGGCCGCGTCCAAGGAGCCACCGCATGAGCCTCGCCGATCCCGCTGCCGCCGCCGCCGATCCCGCCCCCCGTCAGATCGATGCCGTCGTGATCGGCGCCGGTTTCGCCGGGCTCTATATGC
>JAKAZJ010000448.1 GCA_021826565.1 Pseudomonadota bacterium
CACCCGATTGCCCTGGCGCGACGCCCGCCGGATCTTCCAGCTGGCGCAGGGTTTGTTGCAGTCGCGCGGCCATCTCGGCGTCGCATTCGTAGGCGTCGGCCTCAATCCGGCGGGGCGGACCATACGCCCAGCGGGCGATGAAAGCGGCGGTCAGCGTCCCTTCGCCGGCCCCGGCATCGAGCAACCGCACGGTGTCCGGCATCGGTCCATGGAACAGATTCGCCATGAAGGCGGCGATCGTCTCGGGCGTCATGAACTGGCCGAGCTGTGCCTGTCGGGCGGACGACGTTGCCGGCCGCGTATGCCGTGACGGGGGCGGGAGTTCGCTGGGCGGCGTTTCCGATGAGCACAATTCGAAATTCGCAGGTACGTTGGGCGGATAGGGCGATCCGGGGTGGGAGGCCCAGCGCCGTGGGCGGGTAGATCGTTGGATGCGACTCGCCGACATGTATCTACCTACCATGCGCATGTTGCTCCAGCCAGCGACGGCGCCCGGCCGGGTTGCGCATCAGATCGTGCCGACGGTGCGGATGCGCGCGCGCGGGAAAATCTCGCTCTGCGCCAGCACCGGCGTGTTCGGGCGGATGCGGTCCACGATCGCGCGCACATGCTGGCGGATCGCGGCCCCGGTCAGCAGCACCGGGGTTTCGCCACCGGCCGCGGCGGTATCGAAGACCGCGCGCAAACGCTGCATGAAATCCTGCAGCTGGGTCGGCGCCATGGCGAGCTGACGTTCCTCGGGCGGGCCGGTCAGGGAATCGGCAAAGGCGGCTTCCCACGGGGCGGACAGGGTCACCAGCGGGATGTAGCCCGCGGTGCCGGTATGCGCGTCGCTGAGCTGGCGTGCCAGCCGGGCGCGGACATGACCCAGGATCGCCGGGATCGGCCGTGTCGCGCCCGCTTCCTGGATCCCTTCCAGGATCGTGCCGAGATCGCGGATCGAAACGCGCTCGGCCAGCAGCGCCGCCAACACCCGCTGCACCAGACCGACCGAGGCCTGGGCGGGGATCAGCTCGGCCACCAGCTTCTTCTGTTCGGCGGGCAGTTCGTCCAGCAGCTTCTGGGTCTCGGCATAGGACAGCAGCTCGGCCATGGTCTCGCGCACCGCTTCGGTCAGATGCGTGGTCACGACCGATGGCGGATCGACCACGGTGTAGCCGCGGAAGATCGCTTCCTCCTTCGCGTCCGGCGCGATCCAGAGCGCGGGCAGGCCGAAAGCCGGTTCGGTGGTGCGCTCGCCCGCCAGGTCGGGGATGCCGCCCTTCGGGTCCATCGCCAGCAGCATGGTGGGGCGGAGCTCGCCGCGCCCGGCCTCGATCTCCTTGACCCGGATCACGTAGGTGTCGGCGGGCAGCTGCATGTTGTCCTGGATGCGGACCGGGGGCACGACGAAGCCCATCTCGGCGGCGATCGCGCGGCGCAGGCTCTTGATCTGCTCGGTCAGGCGCGGGGTGTCGCCGCCGGCCAGCGCCAGCAGACCATAGCCGAGTTCCAGGCGGATCAGGTCGATCCGGAGTTGCTCCGCGATCGGCGGTTCGGTGGGAACGGCGGCGGTGGGGGGCGGCGCATCCTTCGGCGCCGGCGGGTATTTATGGCGGAACCAGGCGCCGCCGCCGGCCAGGCCGGCCAGGCCGAGAAACGGCAGCATCGGCAGGCCCGGCAGCAGCGCGAGCACCACCGCCGCACCGGCGGCCATCGCCAGCGGCTTCGGGCTGCCACCGAGCTGACCGATCAGCGCGGCATCCGCCGATCCCTCCATGCCGCCCTTGGTGACGACGATGCCGGCGGCAATCGAGACCAGCAACGCGGGGATCTGCGAGACCAGACCGTCGCCCACGGTCAGCCTGGTGAACGCATCGGCGGCGTCGGCGAAGCTCATGCCATGCTGGACCATGCCGATGGTCAGGCCGCCGACGATGTTGATGGAGGTGATGATCAGCCCGGCGATGGCGTCGCCGCGGACGAATTTAGCGGCGCCGTCCATGGCGCCGAAGAAGCCGCTTTCCTGTTCCAGCTCGCGTCGGCGGGTGCGCGCTGCTTTCTCGTCGATCAGGCCGGCCGACAGATCGGCATCGATCGCCATCTGCTTGCCCGGCATCGCGTCCAGGCTGAACCGCGCCGCCACTTCGGCGATGCGGCCGGAGCCTTTGGTGATGACGGTGAAATTCACCACCAGCAGGATCGCGAACACGATCAGGCCGATGACGATATCGCCCCCCATCAGGAAGCCGCCGAACGCGGCCACCACATGCCCGGCCGCCAGGGGGCCTTCGTTGCCATGCGAGAGGATGCGGCGGGTGACGGCGATATTCAGCGACAGGCGCAGCAGGGTGGTCAGCAGCAGCAGGGTGGGAAACGAGGTGAAATCGAGTGGGCGCACCAGAAACAGCGCCACCATCAGCACCAGCACCGACGCGGTGATGGAGATGGCGAGCGCGACATCGAGCAGCGCCGGCGGCAGCGGCAGGATCAGCACCGAAAGCAGGGCGACGACGCCAAGCGCCAGACCGATATCGGTGCCCGGGGCGTAGCGGCGCAGGCGGTCGAGGAACACCGGCACGGGCTAGGGTTCCGTGGTTGCGGTGGGGGGCGGTTCGGTGCGCGGGAGACGATGGGCTGATCCTGCACGGACCCTGGCCCGGCGGCCCGGTCTGCGTTGGACCGCGCCCGCGCCGGCGCCGCGCGGCGATCGGGACGCCGCTTCCGGAACCGCGACATCAGGCCGCCATGCCGGCCTGCGGCGGCGGCACGGTCAGGCCCTGCGCGGCATAGTCGCGCAGCTTGTTGCGCAGCGCGCGGATCGAGATCCCGAGGATGGTCGCCGCATGGGTGCGGTTGCCCAGCGTGTGGCCGAGGGTTTCCAGGATCAGTTCGCGCTCCACCTGGTCCATGCTGCGCCCGACCAGGCCGGAGATGGCGCCGTATGCCCCTGGGGACGCCGCCCCTGGCGACGCCCCCCCTGGCGACGCCCCCCCTGAAGCGACCGCGTGCACGGGCTGGGCCGCTGTCCCGAGGTCCAGCGCCTCCGGCCCGATGATGTCGGTCTCGGCCAGCAGGACCGCGCGATGGATGGTGTTTTCCAGCTCGCGCACATTGCCGCGCCAGGGCTGTGCGGCCAGCTTGGTCAGTGC
>JAKAZJ010000449.1 GCA_021826565.1 Pseudomonadota bacterium
GATATGCCCACCGAAGCCGAAGCGCATGGCGGACAGGATCTTCTCGCCGAAGGTGTGATCGCGGCGGGAGCGGAAGCGGGCGAACAGCGCCGCGGCCAGGACATGGGCGGGGACGGCTTCCTCCACCGCGGCATCGACCGTCCAGCGGCCCTCTCCGGAATCCTCCACGAAGCCGGAGAAATGCTCCAGCTTTTCGTCGGTCGCGAGCGCCGCCGCGGTCAGATCCAGCAGCCAGGACGAGACCACCGAGCCGCGACGCCAGACTTCGGCGATGTCACCCATGTTCAGATCGAAACGTTCATCCTCGGGCAGCGTCGCGGCGGCGCGGCCGTTCAGGATATCGAACCCTTCGGCGAAGGCCTGCATCATGCCGTATTCGATGCCGTTATGGATCATCTTCACGAAATGACCGGCCCCGGCCGGCCCGGCATGGATATAGCCGCGTTCGGCGCGCGGGTCGCGCGTCTCGCGCCCCGGTGTGCGGGGAATGTCGCCGAGCCCGGGGGCGAGCGCGGCGAAGATCGGGTCCAGATGATCGACCGCGTCCTTCGCGCCGCCGATCATCAGGCAATAGCCGCGCGCCAGGCCCCAGACGCCGCCCGAGGTGCCGCAATCCAGATAGCGAATCCCCTTCGCCGCCAGCGTCTTCGCGCGGCGCACATCGTCCTTGTAGAAGCTGTTGCCGCCATCGATCACGATATCGCCCGCCCCCAGCAGCGCGCCGAGCGCGGCCACCGTGTCCTCGGTGATCTTGCCCGAGGGCAGCATCACCCAGACCGCGCGCGGCGCGGGGCCGAGACCGGCCACCAGCGCGGCGAGGCTATCGGCCGGCGTCGCGCCCTCGACGCTGAGTTCCCGCGCGGCTTCCTGCTTGGCGTCGAACACCACGCAGGCGTGACCCGCGCGCATCAGACGGCGGGAGATGTTGGCACCCATGCGCCCGAGGCCGACGATACCGATTTGCATCCGCTGTCTCCAGGCTGGGCGGGATTGGGGGAATGGCATCCGGTGTGCCGCCGCACCCGTCATGGCCGGGCTTGACCCGGCCATCCGCGCACGGACGATCGGGGGTAGATGGCCGGGTCAAGCCCGGCCATGACGGAGGCAGCGGCGAAACCGGGTGCTCTGGGCCTTATGACGCCGGCATCGCCCAACGTCCCGCGTCCCATTCCGGTGCGTAATCGCGATTGGTTTGCGACGGGTTGCGATTCACCAGCGGGCGGGCGAACAACGGATGGCGCATGGACCGCACCTCGTGCTCGATCGAGAACAACACCTTGTTGGTCTTCACATCGACGATATCGTTGAAGCGATACTGGTGCTGGTCGGATTCCTCGGTAACCAGGCCACGTTCCAGAAGCTTCTTGTGCGGGCCTGAGAAATCCGCCAGCGTGATCTGGATGTGATGGCCGTCATAGGCGGGCAGCTTGGCGTCGGTTTCGCGGAACAGGATCTTGTTGCCGTCGCCCAGGACCGCCCAGGCGTGTTTGCCGCGCGCGTCCTTCGTGACCCCGGCGATGCCGCCCAGGACGTCGCGATAAAACCGCGCGATGCCCGCCAGATCGGTGCCGGCCGGGATGTCGCATTCCACATACGGCATCCCAAGCGTGATCCGCCCGAACCGCGCCGCGTCGGGCGCGTGGCAGCGGATGCGGTTGCCCCAGGGGCAGGTGGTCTCCACCGCGTCCTCGGTCTCGTGGAAGCTGAATTTCGTGTCCGCCAGGTCCTTCTTCACCCGCGCCAGGCGGGCCAGCAGCGCCGCCCGGTCGCCGTTCACCAGCCCCGTCGTGCCGCGCACCACCTGCGGCCCACGGCTCGGCAGATGGAACTGGGCGCGGCCGACATTGATCCACATATTGTCGAGACCCGTCATCAGATACGGATCGCGCGTGAGACCGAGGCCGGAGACATAGAACAGCGTCGCCAGACGCTGGTCCGGGACGGTCACGTTGACGTGGCCGAGCTCGACGATATTGCCGAGGTCCTCGACCGTGCGGTCATAAGTGATGGCGGCCATGTCGTTCATCGGGTGGTCTCCCCCTGCCGAAGCGTTGGATTTGGCGCATGATACCGCCCGGGGGCGGGGCCAGGTCAATGGGCTGCCATCGGCCCGCCCCCCATCGGACGGCCACCGGGAGGGAACAGATGGCAGCGAGCGCCGTGGAGGCTCGGGCGGGTTTCCGCGTGCTGACCCGCGCGCCGGGATATCTGCGGCTATGGGGGGTCGGCGGGCTGTCGAACGGAATGCGCCAGTTCGAGATCCTGGCCGCGGGATTGTTCACCTTCCAGGTCACGCATTCGGCCCTGGCGGTCGCGGTGGTGTCGGCGTGCCGCAACCTGCCGATGCTGCTGCTGGGGGCGTTCGCCGGGGTGGTTTCGGAATCGCGCGACCGACGGGCGATCCTGATCGCGGCGCAGGCGGTCAGCGCCGGCGCCTCGTTGACCGTGGCGGGGCTGGCGGCGGCGGGGCTGGCCCGGCCCTGGGTGCTGGCGCTGGCCGCGCTGGCGAGCGGGGTGATGTGGTCCACCGAGGGGGCGACGCGCCGGCGGATGCTGGGCGAGGCGGTGGCACCCGGATTGGTGGCGCGCGCCTATGCGTTCGATTCGCTGACCAACTCGCTGGTGCGGATGGCCGGGCCGGTGGGTGCGGGCGTGGCGTTCGCGACGCTGGGGCTGGGCGGCGCGTTCGCGGTTTCCGGCGCGTGCTACCTGGTGGCGCTGGTGCTGGCGCTGGGCGTGCCGGCGGGGGCGCCGCCGGTCGCGCGGCCGTCGGCGGTGGCGACCGAACTGGCCGAGGGGTTCCGCTACGCGCGCGGTCACGCCGCGGTGGCGGGCAGCCTGGCGATCACTTTCGTCACCAACATGTTCGCGTTTTCCTATATCGCGCTGGTGGCGCCGGTGGCCGAGCGCAGCTTTGGCGTCGCGCCCGCGCTGGTCGGCGTGCTGGCGGCCGGGGAGCCGGTGGGGGCGCTGCTGGCCGGGACCTATCTGGCCCGATTCGGCCCGCCGTTGCGGGAGCGGACCGTGATGGTGGGCGGGGCGGCGCTGTTCCTGGCCGCGGTCGCGGTGATGCCGCGGATGCCGAGTTTCGCGCTGGCCTGCCTGGTGATGGTGC
>JAKAZJ010000007.1 GCA_021826565.1 Pseudomonadota bacterium
TGGCCGCGCTGGGGGCGAAGGACGTGCTGATCGACTTCCTGGCCGCCTCCCATCAGATCGCCGATCCGGTGAGCCGTGTCGGGACCGAAGCGGTGATGGACTGCGCGGCGCGCGCCCTGATGCGGTCAAAGAACCCGCGCCTGCCCGCGCTGCTGCGGTACCTGGCCGAGACAAGCCTGCTGCCCGGCGCGATCGAATGGCTGGGCGCGCATGGACGGATCGAGGCGTTGCCCTGCCTGATCCGCGCGCTTGGCGACGACGTGGCCTTTCCATCCGCCATCACGGCCCTGCACAGCCTGGGCGCCGTCGCGCTGCCCGCGCTATGGCGTGCGGTCCTCGATCCCTCGCCGGACCGTGACCACGAAACTGACACCAGCCGCCGCCGTCGCAGGGCGGCACTGGCGGTGCTGTGCGACATCGACGCCGATGCGGCCCCGGCCGGCGCGCTGCAACGTCTCGCTGACGACGGCGACCCGGGCATTTCGACCGCCGCGCTTTGCTGGCAGTTGGACGCGGACCCCGCAGCCGATCGTCACGCGGTCGCGCTGCGCCTGGTCGCGGCGCTGGACCGGGATGATATTGCCGGACGATACGACATTGAATCGTGCCTGGAGCGCCACGCCGGTCTCGTGCGAAGCCTGTTGACGGAAACAGGCCGTTCGAATGTCATTATGACAGAGGCAGGGCGTCGCGTGCTTGGCCGGGTTGCGGCGCGGCTTGGCGTCGCGCCCGATATCACGCCACCCGGCAAGGAACCCCGCTGATGTTGCGATGCGAGACAACTGGCCGAAATGCTTCGTCTGTGGCACTTGCGGGCGGTTCCACCGGTGCCTATTCTCTCGTGGCAGTGATCGTCTCCAGTGCCGGTTCTCCGGCGCCACCGTGGGGTTCCGTCACGCCGGGGATGGGGTTCCCCGTGAACCGCCGCAAGGCTGATGACCCCTGTCGCGCCCACGCGATGGGAGGTGTCGTGCCGTGGCTTTTCCAGACTATACCAGGCCGGGCCGCCGGCGCCATGCGGGCGGCACCGTCTCGCGGTTTGTGGCACGTCCGCGCCGTTCGTCGGCCGGGCATGCGCGGCCACGCCGGCCTCTTGCGCGCGGGTCGGCTTCCCCTCCCGACGTCACCGAACCACGGAGCACCGCAATGACAGTGGATCTGCGACTGGAGCAGCTGTACCAACGGGTCGAGCTGGTGAAGGGCATCGGTGACCCGCGGCGCGGCAAGCTTTGTATCATGTCGTTCGTCGCGTTGTTGGCCGGCGAACCGCACTCCGACAGCCCCGGCGCCGCCTCACCGGTGATTCGCCGCTTTGTGATCCCGATCAACGACCGCATGCCGGCAAGCTTCCGCCAGCGCCTGAAGCCGTTCGCGCCGCGGATCGTCGGCACCCAGGATCGGCTCGATGCCCTGCGGGCCGAGGTTCTCGCCGCTGCGGTGAGGGATGAGATCGTACCACGGGTGACGTTAGATTTCGGCGCGGTTCCGGCCGGCGCAGCGTGGCTCGGCGGGCTCCGGGAGGTCCGGGAGGCCGCGCGGGTGCTGCTCGGCCGCCTTGTCGCCGGCAGCGGCGCGAAGGGTACGTTCGACATTCCCGAGAACGGGACGTTCGACGTGCCCGCGTTCCAGATCGAGATTGCCACAGCCACCGCGGACCTTCTGACACTCGGCGCGCGGGCGGCGCCACGGCCGGACACCGCCGCTTGGTACTGGAACAAGGCGATCGATCTGCTCGACCGCCTGTGCGACGTCGGGGGCGAGCGGGCCGAACCGCGAATCGATGCGATACGCGTCGCGTGGCTTGAAGCCGTGTTGACGCGACGGGAGCGACTTGCGCGCCATACCGCGATTGCGAGCCGGGCCCTCGACCGGTTGCGCCATCTATTGCCGCTGCGTAGCGACGCCATCTGACACGCGGTCGCACCCATGACGACCGAGGCAGCGGAGGCGGGCATGCCCGCCCGGGTGGAGGCAGTTGCGGCCCTGATCGGACAGGCGTTAGCCTGTCAGCTGGAGCCGCCGGACGCGCAGGCGGCCACGCGCGACCGCCTGCGGGGTCTGGCCGCGCGGCTTGCCACCGCGCGGCTGCAGGTCGCGGTGGTAGGGCAGTTCAAACGCGGCAAGAGCTCGCTGCTCAATGCCCTGCTCGGCATCCCGGTGCTGCCCATGGGCGTGGTGCCGCTGACCGCCATCACCACGGTACTGAGCGCCGGCCCGCCGCTGCTGCGGCTTGAATTTCTCGACGGCAAGCACATTGAACGCTCGTCGGCAGATCTAGACGGTCTGCGCGCCGGGCTTGCCACCTTGGTCACGGAGGAGGGTAATCCGGCCAACCTGTTTGGCCTGCGGCAAGTCGAGGCGCGGCTGCCGGCGCCACTGCTCGCGCGCGGGGTGGTGCTGCTGGATACACCCGGCATTGGCTCCACCCTCCGCCACAATACCGAGGCCGCCATCGCGGCGCTGCCCGAGTGCGATTTGGCGTTGTTCGTCGTTTCCCCCGATCCGCCGATCACCGAGGCTGAGCTTGCCTATCTGGCCCAGG
This sequence comes from Pseudomonadota bacterium, assembly GCA_021826565.1. The sequence goes on from JAKAZJ010000007.1 coordinate 2,543, forward strand.
TGCGGGCGACAGCCGCGCGCGTCATCGTCGTGCTCAACAAGGTCGATACGCAGGAACCGGCGGAGCGCGACGTCACGCTGCGGTTCCTCCGCCGGGTGCTCGCCGAGCAGGCGGGCCTGCCGGCCGAGACGGAGATTTTTCCGATCTCGGCCCGGACGGCCCTGCGTGCCCTCCAAGATGAGGATCCGACTGCACTGGAGCTAAGCGGTGTGCCGGCACTGGAACAGGGATTGCTGACGCTGCTCGCCACCGATGGGCCGGCCGTGCTGGCGGCCGCGGTCGCCGGCAAGGCGGCCGAGATGGTGGCGGTGCTGCGGCTGGATGCGGAGATTGCGGCCCGGGCCTGCCGACTGCCACTGGCCGAGTTGGAGCAGCGGATGGGCGATTTTGATGGCGGCATCGCCGGATTGGCCGCCGAGCGAACCAACGCGGCCGATCGGATTGTCGGCGACCGCACCCGGTTGCACGCGCTGATAGAGCGGCAAGCCGCCAGCGCGGGCGAACAGATCGGTCGGCAACTGGACCAGACCTTGGTGGAATTGCTGCGCGGGGGCGCGACGATGACGGCCATGCGGCAGTGCCTGGCGGCCCGGGTGCCCGAGTATCTTGCTCCCGCCGCGGCCACGGCGACCGCGGTGGTTCAGCGCGCGATGGCGGAGGACTTGCGCCGCCACCAGGAACGGATCGCCCGGCTGATCGCGGCGGTCCGTCGCAACGCTGCCAGTGCCATGGAGATTTCCGGCATGGTCGCGGGGGAAGCGGCTCTCGCGGACTTGCCGCTTCTCGCCGCCTGGCGCACCGACGGGCGGACGGAGACCTTGGCCGGAATTGCCGCCGGCTGGGTCGAACGATTTCTGCCGGGCGGGGTGCGGCGACGTCGCGCGCAGCGCCGGTTGCGGGTCGAGGCGGGAGCGCTGACCGTGCGCAACGTCGAGGCGCTGCGCTGGTCGTTGCGCCAGGGCCTCGACGCGGCGATCGGCGGGTTTGCTGCGGTGCTGGACGCGGAACTCGATGCGGCGATCACAGCCTGTCGGATGGCGATGACAACGGCCCGGCAGCACCAGGGCAGCACGGCGGACGCAACGGAAGCGGGCGCGGCTAGACTGGACATGATTGCCGACGAATTCGCCCGGATCGAAGACACGCTGCGCGACCTCCGCCACGCCGCCGGGAGCGCCGCGCCCCCGCGGCACGTCGGCCAAGTCCGGGGAGCACGCCGATGCGAGGCGCTATGAGGAATGCCATGCCCGTCAGGAACTCCGAACGATCGACCGGGCCGATCCCGGGCGGCGCGCCAGCCAGCGGCGCCATACACTGCAACGACGTTGTGCATCGCATCGACGAGGCAGCCCGCGGTTGGGTCGAGCAGATGGAGCGCATGCGCAAGGCAGAGCGGGATCTGGGGCAACGCCTGATGACCTGCGCCACACCGGCCGAAGCGGTGGCGGTGAGCGGGGAATGGATGGCGCATCGGATTGATTCGCTGATGGCATTGCAGCACCGCCTGATCGAGATGTGGCTCGATCAGGCCAACATCGGTCTCGTCGGGAAAGCCGGACCCACGGAGGGTGAGAATGACCGCGACGCCTGACGCGCCGCGCGGCGGTGGGACATGGCTGGAACGCACATTGTCTCGCCGGATTCGGGTCGGGCAGTTGACGGTGCTCGGTCCCGGTCCGCGCGAGCACACCTTCGGCACTGTCCCACCCGATGCGCCGCATCTCGATGTGGTGGTGCGGCTGCGGGACCACCGCACCGCCTGGAAGATCGCGTTCCAGCCCGATCTCTATGTCGGCGAAGCGTATATGGATGGGGCGCTCACAATCGAGCAGGGGCGGCTTGAGGATCTGCTCGAGATCGGCCTGCGCAATACCGGTGGCCCGTCCCGGCGGAATCTGCTTGCGCGGGGCCTGCGCGCGCTGCTGCACCGGTTGCAGCAGGCCAATTCCGGAGCGCGGGCGCGGCGCAACGTGGTGGCGCATTACGATCTGTCGGATGTGCTCTATTTCAACTTCCTCGATGCGGACCGGCAGTATTCCTGCGCCTACTTCTCGACCCCGGATCTCACGTTGGAGCAGGCGCAGGAGGCCAAGAAGGCCCATCTCGCCGCGAAGCTGCTGCTACGGGCGGGCCAGCGCGTGCTGGATATTGGCTGCGGCTGGGGCGGGCTTGCGCTGACCCTGGCGCGCGTCGGGCAGGGCCAGGTGACCGGGATTACCCTGTCGGCCGAACAGCTGGCTGTCGCGCGGCGGCGTGCCGAGGCCGCGGAACTGGATCATCGGATCAGTTTCGCGTTGGAGGATTATCGCGCGCTGACGGGAAAGTTCGACCGGATCGTCTCAGTCGGCATGTTCGAGCATGTCGGAACGCCATACTACCAGGCGTTCTTCGACAAGATCGCCGGCCTGCTGGCCGAGGACGGGGTGGCGGTGATCCATTCCATCGGCCGGATGGACGGCCCGGGCGTGACCGGCGCCTGGATCCGCAAATACATCTTCCCCGGCGGCTATGTGCCGGCGCTGTCGGAGGTGCTGCCGGCGGTCGAACGCGCTGGCCTGTGGGTGACGGATATCGAAATCCTGCGCCTGCATTATGCCGAGACCCTGCGGCACTGGCGCGTGCGGTTTAGCGCCAATCTCGACGCGATCCGCGAGAAATACGGGGAACGGTTCTGCCGGATGTGGCTGTTCTACCTGGCAGCCAGCGAGATGAGCTTCCGCCATGACGGCCTGATGGTGTTCCAGTTGCAGCTTGCCAGGTCCGTCGATGCGGTGCCGCTCACTCGGGATTACATCGGCATCCGGGAGACGGCGGCGGAAGCTCGGCGCGCGGTCGTGACCCCGGCCTAGCGCGGGCGCCGGCGCGCCGAGGCGAAAGGAGACGGACATGCCCGTGGGTGCGCGCGATCCCTACGATGATCGCAACATCTTCGCCCGCATTCTGCGTGGCGAGCTCCCGTGCTGGAAGGTGATGGAGGACGCCTTTGCGCTGGCGTTCCACGACATCAACCCGCAGGCGCCGGTGCATGTGCTGGTCATTCCTCGACGGGCCTATGTGTCGATGGCCGATTTCTCGGCGCGGGCGGAGGCCGAAGAGATTGCCGGATTTTTTCGCGCGGTGGGCTCTGTGGCACGCCAGCTGGGACTGGAGGCACCGGGTTATCGGATCATCGCGAATGCCGGCGCTGATGCCAGCCAGGAAGTGCCCCATTTCCACGTTCACATTCTTGCCGGCCGTGTCTTCGGACACCGCTTGGTGCCGGAGGGGTCGGCCGGAGCGGCCGGCCCCGGGGCTGAGCGGAATCCCGGCGCCCGCTGACCAACAGCAGGCGCTCCAGGGATTTGGCGAGCAGCACGACGCGATCAGGTACGCCAAATTCGCCCTGGCGGGGGTGCGATGCGGTTACCGCTGGTCGGCGCGCCGGATGCATGAGCTTGTGATACACCTCGTCGCCCAGGACGAGTCCGCTGATTGCGGGTCAATCGCGGTAGAGGCGCGCAATGATGCGCGTCCCTACCGCGATTCAGTACCCAAACGAGACGCCGCGGCCTATCTGCAATAAGACAATGAACTTGTTGGAATACCGGTAACTGCCCAGGTCTCCGGGGCGATCAAACCGCCCGGAGGTCGGCGATCAGGCGCTCCGGGTCGGCGTTCAGCGTCTGGAGGATATCCCAGCCCTGCTTCCTGGCCGTCGAGAGCACCGAGCGGACCACGGCGAAGTCCTGTGCCCCGCCGTCGCAGCGGAAGCCGCCGGAGATTTTCTGCCGTATTTTCATTATGCGCGCATCCCGCTCCGCCGGGCTTCTTGCCCGATGGCGCGCGCAGGCTGCTGACCCGGACCGGCTTCGCCAGCTCGTCGCTGGACGGCGGCTTGCCGCTGTTGCTGCTGTTCAGCCCAAGCCGGCGTTCCAACTCAGCAAGCCGCCTGTCCTGCTCGGCAAGGCGTACCCCTTGCGCCAGAAGCAGCGCAATGAGTTCGTCCTTCGACAGGTCGTTGAGCACGGTGGAATCCACCGGTTCCTTGGAATTGGTCGCACCGCGCCGTGTCAATCAAAATCTGCGACGAGGCTACCGGAGACCCACACATCCGCACCGAGCTTCCCACAGGCCACCGCCGGAGACCTGGGCAGTTACGAAATAACTGACCACCAGCCGGGGTCCCGATCGACACCGATCCGGACCCCATCCCAAACGAATTTGCCGTACGAAATCAATGTGATGCGCGGCCATCGAGAGGGGCCCCTGTTCAGTGCCGATCAATAATCGGGCGCACGTCGAACTGGACACCGCGCGATGAATTTCCCGAGTTGGATCCGGTCGGACGTCACAATCGCGTATGCATCGGACGCGGACAAGGAAGAGGTCTGTCGTAGGATGGCGCGCAACCTTGAGAGTCGGGGTGCCACCGGCATTGAGGTCCGTGAAGGAAGGGTCATTTCCGAGCAGAACGCGCTATGAGCAACTGGAATCCTCTCGCGCCCTGCCGTAAGGGAGCTTCCCAAGTCGAGAAAGTGCACGGTGGTATCCGTGTTGAATACGAACTATATCTGCTCTATCTCTTGGTCTGGACTTCGACCATGGCGCTAGTCCTGTGCGTTTTTGGGTTGATCGCGCTGTTGCAAGGCAACGTCGTTCCACTGGCCCTGTTCGGCGTATTCTTTGGCGCAGTCATCCCGCTCACCTATGTGGTTTACTCTTGGCGGTCGAAGTCCCTGTTTATGAACGCGACCCTGCCCGGCAGCCATCTATGACGGAAATTCCGGTTCCTGGTTCGTGCCACGAACCGTGCTATCCTGCCCGTTCTATGGCGTGACCCCGACTCGGTGCCTCTGACGATGCCGGTGCTGGGCGATCGCCGTTCGGCGTCAGGCAGCTGAGCGAAACTCGGGCGCGCCTGACCACCGCATCGACGTGCGCCATGGCCTCTTCGAGGGCGCCGTAGTCCAGGCCTGGCCGCGCGATGGGTGACAGGGGCGGCAACGACGGCACCTCGGTCGCGGCGTCATCTTCGATGGTCTCGTGCCGAGGTCGACCCGGTCCCCGGTCAGGATCGGGCCGGTACGGCGGCCGGACCACGTCCCGCAGCGGGGCAAGTCCGGCCAGACCGAAGAGCCGCCGCGCCGAGCGGTGTGTCACCTCGACGGCCACCTCCGTCGCGACGAACCGATCGAGCAGCTCGGTCGCGCATTTGACCGACATGCTGATCGTGCGCGCCAGCGTGGTGGCGGACACCAGCGGGGTCGCAGCCAGCACGTCCACGGCGAGGGCAGCCCGCGAGGTGCTGCGCCTTCTGCCGACCTTGCCGCGCGCCGCCAGCCAGCCGTGCTCCAGAGCGCGCAGCAGGTCCAGATAGTCGGTCGCCTCGGCGGCCACCGCCTCCAGGAACCCCACCACCCAGCCCGGATACCCCTCCGCCGCATCGGCGCGCAGCGCCCGCGGTCCGGTCAGCGGCACGGGCATCCGAAGCAGACGATGCTTCCCCCAGAAGCGGATCAGCGCGGCCCGGATCGGCGGACGCATCCCGCCGCCCTGCAGCCACGACCAGACACCCTCCGCAGCACCAAGCAGCCCACCGGGGAGAGCATCGGCCAAGTGGCGCTCGGCCGCCTGCACCTCGCCCTCCTGATCGAAATCCGGTTCGGTGATCCACTGGTGCAGGGCGAGTGCCGCGCGCGCGGCCTCGAAAATCTCGCCGCGATCAACGATCCGCAGCGCGTGGTCCATGCGCAGGCGCAGCCCCTCGAGCACAGCGGCGAGGTGCCAGGGATCGATGCCGCGTCCGTCCACCGCGGCCTGGCGCCGCACTGCCTCCAGTCGCGCCCGGTGCAAAAACGCCGGCAGCAGCGGATGATGGTCGAGCGCCTGGTCGAGCCGCGCGATGGCGCCGGCGGCGCGCTCGTGGGCGGCGAACAACGCCGGGTCGCTGCGCGGGGCGGCGAGGCTCCACGGACGGGGGGGGCAGTCGCGCATCACAGAACACCGTGGCCAGCCAGGGCGGGCGTCTCCGGATGGTGCGCTTGTCTCACGTGCACGGTTCCACGCCTCTTGCGCACCGCATCATGGTCCCCCGATGCTGCGAGCGGGGGCGCAGCTCGCTTGACTGCGCTCCGCTTTCCGAACGCCCGCCGCAGCCCTATAGTTATATGATGAATTCCGTAGTCCTTTCCCCTGAGCTTGAGAGCTTTGCGGCTGATGCCGTCGCGAGCGGCCGGTATCGGGACATGTCCGAGGTACTCGCCGCGGGTGTGCGCCTGCTGCAGCGCCAGGAAGAGGCGCGCGCCGCGTTCGTCGCCTCCCTCGAGGACGCCGAGACGGAAAGCGAACGGCTCGGCTTCTGCACGCTCGAAGACATCGATGCGGAGATGACAGGCATCATCGCCGAGGCGCGCCGGGCGAAGGCTTGACTGCGCCCGCCATGCTGACGCTGCGGGCGCGGCGCGAGCTCGGGGCGGCGCTGCGCCGAATCGCCAGCGACACCCCCGATGCCGCCGATCGCCTCTATCAAGCGGTGCAGCAAGCCGCGCATTGGATTGGTGGCAATCCCGCCCGCGGCGCGCACGGTCCTGGCTTGGCTGATCTCCGCTATCGATTCTGGTCGATTCCGCGCTATCGCTACCTGATGGCTTATACTGACGTCCGTGATCCGCCCCGCATCGTGCGGATCGTCCACACCTCGCGCGACCTCCCGCAGGTGCTGGGGGACTTGTTGCGCTGACGGGGGGGCAGCGCCGTGGTGCGGCGTCGGGCCGCCGGTAACGGGCGTCCCCCTTTTCCATGCGCACCGGTTCGATGTTCTGGCCCCAGGGCGATTTGCCAACGACCCGTTGGAGAATTGCCGGATCGGGCCACACCGCGGCGAACGCCCGCATATAGCGCAGATTGGCCGATGAGAAACCGCGGGAATCGGGGAATGCCGCGCGCAGGTCGGCAGCCAGGCGGGCGACCACTTTGGCGCCCCAGCCATGCGTCGCCTGGCGCTCGTGGATGTCGCGGCCGATCTGCCAATAGAGGCTGATCAGCGCGCGGTTCACGGCGAGGGCGGCACGCAGCCGCGTCGCGCGAATCCGGGTTTTCAGATCGGCGAGCCAGGCGGCGCAGCCGGCGGGCGGGGCGGGCGGTTTGGGCGTCATCGCGCAGCGGCGCCAGGCGCTGAACCGCCGCTGGTCGCCGCCCGACCGGGAGGCGGGACCCGGGGCGGCCGGCGGGTAGTGATGCCGTCTGGGCTCATGGGAGCCGCGGTTTCGTCAATGGGTTGCGCGTGAACTTACGCTATACTGCCTTTAGCCTCAAACAACCATAATAATGTCCTGGGCGGCCGAAAACCGACCCCCTGCCCCGGTTTTCCGCTCTCCTTATGCCTGATAAGTGTGCTTGTCGGGCATACAGTCTCCCGCCTATCCTGCGCCCGAAATCCCGCGCAACGCCGCCCGGAACCGCCATGAACCCCGCCCTGCTGCCCCCAGATGGGCCACCAGAGCCGCCCCCCCCCCTGCCCGCCCCGGCCGCCGTAGCGCCGGATCCGCCGCCGCGCGACCAGCCACCCGCCACCGTACGCGCCTGGTTCGACGCCGCCGCCGCCGCCATGATCCCGGTCGACGACGGCACCCTCAGCACCGCCCGCGCCGCCGCGACTGCCTATGCCCACCGCGCCAAGGCCGACAACACCCGCCGTGCTTATCGCGCCGGCATCCGCGCCTGGTGCGCTTGGTGCGATCGCCACGCCCTGCCCTGCCTGCCGGCGCGCGCGACCGACGTCGTCGCCTTTCTCGCTGCCGAGCGTGGCCGCGGCCTCAGCGTCAATACCATCGACCTGCGCCGCGCCGCCCTGCGCTACCTACACTTCATCGCCGGGTGCCCGGTGCCGACCGCCGAGGCACACGTCGCCGAGACCATGGCCGGGATCCGCCGCGACGCCGCCGATCGCGGCCAGCTGCCGGCCAAGAAACTCGCCGCCACCGCCGACATCCTGCGCCAGCTCCTGGCGCCGATCGGCGATGACCTCGCCGGGTTACGCGATCGCGCGCTGCTGCTGGTCGGCTTCGCGGGGGCACTGCGCCGGGCCGAACTCGCCGCCATCCAGATCGAGCACCTCGAGCCGCGTGCGCGCGGGCTCCGGCTCACCTTGCCCCGCTCCAAAGGTGAGCGCACAGGCAAGATGGTGACCGTCGCGCTCCCCTACGGCACCACCGAACTCTGCCCGGTGCGCGCCCTGCGGCGTTGGCAGGAGGCCGCCGGCATCACCGAGGGCGCGGTGTTCCGCCGCATCTGGAGGCCGCCCTGCCGCGGCGACGGCCCCCCTCCACCATCCAGGCTCGGTTCGGCCGCCATCGACCCGGGCACCGTCGCGCGCATCATCCAGGCTCGCGCCGCCGCCGCTGGCTTCGAGCGGACCGCGCTCGGCGGCCACAGCCTCAAGCGCGGCGCGCTCACCACCGGCATGGACCGCGGCGTCCATCCCACCCGCCTCAAGCAACTCGGACGGCACAAGAGCTACGCCGTGCTCGACGAGTATCTCGAGCTCGGCGACCCGTTCGAAGGCCATCCGCTCAGCGGCCTGCTGTGAATGAGCGGAAAGGGGGTGCCGGCAGGCAGGTGCGAAGGACACCCGCTCAGGCGGGGCGGATGTCAGCGGCTTGGGGCAGGGCGCACCCACCACCGGCGGGTTCAGGACCCCCCGTAGTCCGCAGGCCACCGCCCCCTTCCCTACCCGACCGGCGGTGGCGGCACCCTCCCGCGCCTGGGCCGGACAAACCGGCGCGCAGCCTAGAGCCTGACGCAACAAGCCGGCAGCTGCGCGCAAAAAGTTGCCCTCGGTCCGGCCCGTGCGGTGCGCCCACGGACCGATGAACTCCGTACGCCGCACCGCGGAGCCGCCGCCGCTCCTGACGATACATGCTACCGTGGGCGCCGACCGATGCATTTGGTACGCTCGCGACCAACCGATGGGCGCGGTGCGGATCACCGATGATGGCCGTACGCTTCGGCCGAGTCTCACCGATGCTCCTGGTGCGCTTAGGCCGCCGGGACCGATGCGGAAGGTACTATCCCTAAGAGAGATTCCTGAGAAGACCCTGAGGGGCCGAAGCCAGTGCTTTTGCACCTTCATCATCGGTCGACTTTCGCTTTCGTGCGACTCGGGGCCATGGCTTGTGAAAGTGGGTGGCCATGCGGTTCCCATTCTGCTATGGCAGCTGCGGATTCCACCCCATCTCCCGAGTCGCTGCGACAGGAGACATACGAATGCCACGTCGGGAACTTCCCCTAGGGCAGCAGGTTCATGCGGTTCTCCTCGGCTCCGGCCAGGAGGCGGCGCAGCAACATGCCGCGGGTCTTGGCCAACCGGATCTGTTCGACCGTGTCCAAGCCGTTGCTCTGGAGGAGCCGGTCCCGAACTTCCTCCACTCGGCCCTCTGTGCGATGTCCCTTCCGGTACGGCGGCCATCCGACGAAACGGTGCCCATCATCCGCCAGGACGGACAGTATACGCTTGCGATCACGCCGCGACCGGTGCTGCGGCTGATCGCTGGGCAACAGAGCATGGCCGTCCTTGGGGTCCCCTACGGGTCCCTGCCCCGCCTTGTGCTGATCCACATCATGACCGAGGCCGTGCGCACGCGATCGCGCCACATCATTCTGGGGTCGTCCTTCACCGACTGGATGCGGCGCATGGGATTCCGTAGCGTTAGCTACGGACCGCGCGGTTCGGCCACGCTGATTCGCGAGCAGCTGGACCGGCTGCTGGCCTGCGAGTGGATGATCCGGTGGGACAACCAGACCCCGCAGGGAGAGCAGGAATTTGCGGTCAAGGAAGTCAAGCTTTCCAACGACTACGCGGGCACCACCGGGAGTCGCGGCAGCTTCTCACGCGAAATCCTGCTGACGGAAGGGTTCTTCGAGCATCTGCGTGAGCATGCCGTGCCACTCGACGAGAATGCGATCCGCCAGCTCCGGGACTCGGCGACCGCGCTCGATCTCTACACGTGGCTCGCCTATCGCCTCCCGCGGATCAACAGAGGTCGTCCGGCCCTGCTTAGCTGGGCTCAAGTCGCCGTGCATTTCGGGAATGACGGCAACAATATCCGCAAGTTCCGACAGACCATCCGCGATGCGTGGGACCGGCAGGTTTCTGCGGTCTACCCTGACGCAAAGGTTGAGTTCGACACGAGCGGCGTGCGTCTGTACGCCTCCCCTGCCCCACTCCTGCGCCGCCCGATTAGGCTGGCGAGTGTTAAGGCCCTCACGGCGCCGCCGCCGCGCACTGCGCCGCAGCCACGCGCCGACGGCTTCCTCTTAGCCTTCCAGGCGGCGCTGGGCGAGGCACTCGCGCGGGCCTGGCTTTCCGACGCGGCTGCGGAGGCGACGGACGACGGGCTGGTCCTGTTCGCAGGGTCGCGGTTCAAGGCGGACTATATCCGTGAGACTTTCGGCGCCGAACTCGAGCGGGTCGCGAAGACCTGCGGCCTCCTCGCCGTGCCCGCGGTCCGGACGCGGCTGCAGACCGCTCGATAACCCCTACATCCGAGAAGGCAGAGCGTGGACAACTTCGACACTGCGAGCGTCGTCGAGTCACTCTATCATCGCGCAATCGATGTCGTCGCCAAGCTCCGCGCGCGCGGGGATGTGGCGGTAGACGCAGACGGCGTTGCGACACGTCGCTCGCCGCGCTTCCCGATCACCCGGGTCGCCGACCTGGTCGGGCGCACCGGGACCGCCATCCGAGAGGCGGAGAAAGACGGGCGCCTCCCAGTGGTACCGCGCACACAGTCGGGCCGGCGCATCGGCTACACGCTCGCCGAGGTGAATGCGATGCGGACAGTGTTTGGCACCCGGCCCTGGCGCGATCCGACGGACCCGCTCGCGATCATAGCGGTCCAGAATTTCAAGGGCGGTGTCGGCAAGTCGACGGTCTCGGTCCACCTTGCGCAATACCTCGCGATTCGTGGGTATCGCGTCTGCCTGGTTGATTGCGACAGCCAAGGCTCATCGACCACGATGCTGGGCTATGTGCCTGACCTCGACATCAGTGAGGACGACACGCTCTACCCGTTTATCCGAAATACGGAGATGTCGAGTCTCGCCTATGCGGTGCGGGAGACGCATTGGGACGGGCTGTGGCTGATACCGGCGAATCTCCGCCTTTATTCGGCAGAGTACGAACTCGCCGCACGAATCGCCCGCAGCGATCAGCGGCTGCTCAATCGGCTCTCCGAGGGCATCGCCTCCATCGCGGAGCATTTCGACGTCATCATCCTGGACCCGCCCCCGGCGCTTGGCACTGTTTCGCTATCGGTGATGCGTGCGGCCAACGCGCTCCTCGTGCCCATTCCGCCGACGGTCGTTGATTTCACGTCCACAACAAGTTTTCTCGCGATGCTGCACGAGAGCATCGGCGTGTTGGAGGAGAGGGGACTCCCGATCGATCTCCGCTGGATGCGCTTTCTCGCGACGCGGGCTGACGAGCAGAAATCCATGCAGCGCGAATTGCTGCAGGTCATGCGCAATCTCTTTGGTGAGAGCATGCTCCGCACGGTGCTACGCGACAGCGCGGAGATCGACAATGCGTCGGCGCGCATGATGTCGGTCTATGAACTCGAGCAGCCGGTCACATCCCGTGAGACCTACCAGCGCTGCATTACCTACCTGAACGCCGTCAATGCCGAGATCGAGATGCAAATCCGCCTGACATGGCCCAGTCATGCTGCGCGGCTGAGGGCCGAGGGAATCCTCTGATCCGGCTAGGTTGCAGGCCTGCAACTTCGGGAAAGAGGCCTGAAAAATAAGGGGAATCCGACATGGCGCAGGGCAACAAGGGGTTCGCAAGCCTGGTGACGGGGGAGGGGGGGACAGCCACCGAACCACGTCGTCCGCCGCGAACAGGGATCCTGGGTGCGCGGGAAAATCGCCTCGCCGAACTCGCGGCCGGGGGGGTCACGACCAGGATCCACGAGGCAGTTGATCCGGCAGTGTGCCGCATCTGGGAGGGGCATAACCGGGACTACGCGGCCTTGAGCGAAGCGGCCTGCGAGGATCTAATCACGAGCTTGCGCGCGCAGCGTAGGCAGGAAGTACCCGCCATCGTGCGGCGGGTCTCCGACGATCCGAACTATCACTTTGAGGTAATCTGTGGTGCACGTCGTCACTGGAGCGTGAGCTGGCTGCGTGCGCATGACTATCCGGACCTCAAGTTCATTGTCGAGCCGCGCGAGCTTAGCGACGAAGAGGCATTCCGCCTCGCCGACCTTGAGAATCGGTCCCGAAAGGACCTGTCGGACTACGAACGCGCCGCCGACTATGCCCGCGCCGTCGAACGCTACTACGATGGCAACCAGCAGCGGATGGCCGACCGACTACAGGTCACCAAGAGCTGGCTGAGCCGATATCTCGAGCTCGCCCGTCTGCCATCGGAGATCCTTGCCTGCTTCGGATCGCCCCATGTGATTGGAATCTCGCATGCGGCGGCCATCGCGCCGCTGCTCAGCCACCCGAAAATCCGCGCACGGGTCCTCCACGCGACGACCGAGATCACATCCGAGCAGCAGGCACGTGGAGGTGCTGGCCAAGCGCGCCTTACGCCGGCAGCCGTGGTATCGCGCTTGGTGCAGGCTGGGCGCGAGGAGACCAAGCCCGTCGAACGTCGGGAGCAGTTCCGTGACGCGGCGGGACGGGTGTTTCTGACGGCCCGAAGAGAGGGGCGGGGAGGGGTGATCTTCTCGGTGCCCACCGCGGCATCTGCCGACCGCATTGCGGTCGGCGCTGCGATTGATGGATATCTCCGAAAGCTCGCGGGGAACCGATGATAAAGGTACGCCGCAGCGAGTGAGCTGACAGCCGGCGCCCCGGTGCTCGCCAGCGCCGCGACGCCGGCCTTGATCGCGAAGGCGGCCACCATGGCGGCAATCCTCGAGGACGCTGCGGGCAGGGCCTTGGCCGCCACGGCGATAACAGAGAACAGAGAGGGGAGGGCAGGGCAATCGGGTGAATGAGTAGGTGACAAACCGGGAAAGCTCAGAATCTATGGCACCCCTCGATTCGCGAAGGGGTTACCAGCCATGGCCGACGCAGCAGCGGCTTGCCCGGCGTTCGCCGAAAC
>JAKAZJ010000450.1 GCA_021826565.1 Pseudomonadota bacterium
AAGACCGGACAGCTGGCGATCATGGCCGGCGGCGACGCGGCGGCGATCGAACGCGCGATGCCGGTGTTGTCGGCGATGGGGACCCAGGTGCTGCGCTGCGGCGATATCGGTGCCGGTCAGGCGATGAAGGCATTGAACAACCTGGTCTCCACCGGCGGCTTCCTGATCGGGATCGAGGCGCTGCTGATCGGCCAACGTTTCGGCCTGGACCCGGCGGTGATGGTCGATGTGCTGAACGCGGCGACGGGGATGAACAACTCCACGCAGAAGAAGTTCAAGCAGTTCGTGCTGTCGCGCAGCTTCGATGCCGGGTTCACGATGGGGCTGCTGGACAAGGACATCTCGATCGCCATGCAGGTGGGGCGGGAGACCGGGACGCCGGCGCCGCTGTCGGCGCTGTGCAAGGAGATGATCGGCGCGGCGCTGGCGATGTTCGGGTCGGGCGCGGATCACACCGAGATGGCGCGCGTGGCGGAGAAGCTGGCGGGGACAGAGCTTGGGGCCGGCTGATTGGCATCGCGGGGTGTCCGCCCGCAGCCACATGGTTTTGCGCCCTGGGGATGGGCGACGGCAGCCTGACCCTCATCGTCCCGTCCGGTTGAGGGAGCGGCCATGAAATTCGCCCTGATCCTGCGCGGCCAGTACCGCCAGGACGAGGACATCGAAGCCGGACACCAGTTCGATCTCGATCTGGTTCGCCGCGCCGAGGCGCTCGGGTTCGACGGTCTCGCCCGCGCCCAGCACTACAGCGCCCATCCCTGGCAGATGCTGCAACAGATCCCGTTTCTCGCGCAGGTCGCGGTGATCGCGCCGCGGCTGCGCCTGATGACCGGGGTCACGCTGCTGCCGCTGGTCAAGCCGCTCGATCTGGCCGAACAGCTCGCCAGCCTGGATGTGATGAGCCGCGGCAAGCTGATCTTCGGCGCCGGCATCGGCTACCGCGAGGTGGAGTTCCAGGCCTTCGGCACCACGCTGAAGGACGCCGGCCCGCGCTTCGAGGAAAACCTGACCGCCATCCGCCGGCTCTGGACCGAGGACGAGGTCACCCTCCACGGCAGTCATTTCACCCTGGACCGCGCGCATTGCTCGGTGAAGCCGCTGCAACGCCCGATGCCGCCGGTCTGGATCGGCGCCAATGCCGATCGCGGCATCCGCCGCGCGGCGCGCATGGCCGACGCTTGGTTCATCAACCCGCACAACACGCTGGAGACGCTGGACCGGCAAATGGGGCTGTATCGGCGCGAACTCGACGCGCATGGCAAACCGTTCCCCGCGGAACTGCCGATGGCGCGGGAGGTGTTCCTGGCGTCCTCGCGTGAGGAAGCCTTGCGCCGCGTCCGCCCGGCGTTGGAGGCAAAATACAAATCCTACCGCGAATGGGGCCAGGACCGCGCCATGCCGGCCGAAGATCATTTCGATCGGGACTTCGAGTCCCTGGCCGCCGACCGCTTCCTGCTCGGCACGCCGGCGCAGGTGACCGAGCAGATCCTGGCGCTGCATCGGCGCTTCGGCGTGAACTATTTCTGCGTCGGCACCCATCTGCCCGGCACGCCGCCCGCGCTGGCGATGGAACAGCTGGAACTGTTCGGCACCGAGGTCCTGCCCGCGCTGACGGCCGCCTGACCCGCGCTACCCTGCCAGGCTGCCCGCGAGCAACTCGGTTACCGCGCGGGCGAAGGCCGCGGAGTCACGTGGCATCTCGCCCTCCGCCACCCGTGCCAGATCCAACAGGACCGGTGCCGCGCGCGCGACCAGCGCCGTATCGGACGCGCGCGCAGCCAGCGCGACGATCGCCGGATGGCGCGGATTCACCTCCAACGCCGGCGGCGGCATCGGCCCGCCCCGCCCGGACCTGCGCATCAGCCGCTGCATCGCCAGATCCGGCCCCATCGCACCGGCGGTCAGCACCACCGCGCTGTCGGTCAGCCGCCCGGTGGCGCGCACCTCGCCCACCGCATCGCCCAGCACGGCCTTCAGCGCCGCGGTCAGCACCGAGATGTCCGGCAGCTCCCCGGTCGCACCCGTCTCCGCCTGGCTGGCGCTGACCAGGCGCTTGCCCTCGAAGCTCGCCAGCCGGTCCGGCCAGAACGCGTCGATCGGGTCGGTCAGCAGCAGGACCTCCTGGTTCTTCGCGCGCAACCCCTCCAGCTGCGGGGAAGCCCGCAATGCGGCCAAATCCTCGCCCACCAGGTAATGGATCACGTCCTGCCCCGGCTGCATCCGGTTCACGTATTCCGCGCATGAGGTCAGCCCGTCGCCGAAGGTGGAATGCGCGCGCAGCAGGCCGGCCAGTTCGCCGCGATGCTCGGAATCCTCCCACAGTCCTTCTTTCAGGATGATCCCGAAATCATCCCAGAACTTGGCGTATTCGGCGTCTTCCTTTGCCCGGGTCTTCAATTCCGACAGCACGCGCCCGACCAGCGCCTTGCGGATCCGTCCCAGGACCGGCGTGGATTGCAGCATCTCGCGTGAGACGTTCAGCGGCAAATCCTCGGTATCCACCACGCCTTGGACAAAACGCAGCCAGGGTGGCAGGAGCTCCGCTTTGTCGGTGATGAACATCCGCCGTACATGCAACCGCAGATGCGATGTGCGATCGCCCTCCAGCACGTCGAACGGGCGTGAACCGGGAATGAACAGCAGCGCGGTGAACTCGGTCAGCCCCTCGGCGCGCCAGTGCAGTGTGGCCCAGGGTGTGTCGAACAAATGGCCCAGATGACGGTAGAAGCCATGGTAGGATTGCTCGGTGATTTCGGCCCGCGGCTTGCGCCACAGCGCGGTCCCCTCGTTGGCGGGCAGGTCCTTGCCGTCCTGGGCGATGGTGATCGGAAGCGTGATGTGATCGGCCCATTTGCGCACGATCGCTTCCAGGGTGGCGGGGTCCAGATATGATTCTGCGTCCGCTTTGAGGTGCAGAAGAACGTCGGTGCCGGCTTCGGCGCGCTCGGCCGGGCGCAGCGTGAACCCGCCACCCGCGGCCATGTTGCAGGACCAGGTGAACGCGTGCTCGGTCCCGGCCTTCCGGGACGTCACCTCCACCAGATCTGCCACCATGAACGCGGAATAGAAGCCCACGCCGAACTGGCCGATCAGGTTCGGCC
>JAKAZJ010000451.1 GCA_021826565.1 Pseudomonadota bacterium
GTCCTGGCCGCCGGCGGCGACGCGGCCGATGCCGCCGTGGCCATGGGCTTCACGCTTGCGGTCACCTTGCCCTCCCGTGTCGGGCTGGGCGGGTCCGGCGCCTGCCTGTCGTTCATCCCGGGCGATCGGGGGCCGAACGCCGGCACGCCGCGCGCGTTCCTGTTCACCCCGGAAGCAGCGCCGATGCCGCCCGGTGCGACCGCCGATCGTCCCGCGGCGCTGCCGTTGTTTGCGCGCGGGCTTTACCTGTTGCACGCCGCGGCCGGGCGGCTGCCCTTCGCGGCGCTGCTGCGTCCGGCCGAGGATGCGGCGCGGCGCGGCGTGCCGACCTCGCGCGCGCTGGCCGCCGATTTGCAAGTGGTGGCCGGGCCGCTGCTGGCCGATCCGGCGGCGCGCGCGGTGTTCGCGCCGAACGGCGCGGTACTGACCGATGGCCAGACCCTGCGCGATCCGGCGCTGGCGGCCACGCTGGCACGGCTGCGGCGGGTCGGCGTGGGCGATCTCTATCAAGGCCAGTTGGCCGCGCGGCTGGTAGATGAGGCAGCGGCAGCCGGCGGGCCGATGACCATAGCCGCGCTGCGCACAGCGCTGGCGCGCGTGGCGACGCCGATTGTGCTGCCGGCGGGGACGGCGCGGGTCGCGTTCCTGCCGCCGCCGGCGGATGGCGGTCTGGCCGCCGCGGCGGCATTCCAGACGCTGACAGCAACCAAGGGCGCGTTGGACCAGGCGCAAGCGCGGGCGCTGGCGGTGGCCGCGGCCTGGCGCGCCGGGCAGGGCACGCCGGCGGCGCTGCTCGCCGCGCAAGGCCTGCCGGCGGCGGGGCTGGGGCCGCTTCCGGCCTCGACCACCTTCCTCGCGGTAGATCGCAAGGGCGGCGCCGTCGCCTGCGCCACGACCCTGGGCAATCTGTTCGGGACCGGGCGGGTATTGCCGGGGCTGGGATTCCTGCTGGCGGCCTCGCCGGCGCGGACGCCGCCGCCGTTGCTGGCGGCCGCGTTGGCCTGGGACCCGCGGCGCCAGGCGTTCCGCGCCGCGGTGGGCGGATCGGGTCAGGAAGGCGCGGGGCTGGCAGCCGGGGTGGCGCTGGCGGATGCGCTGACATCCGGCTCGCCGATGGTGCGGCCGGTGCCGGCGCCGGGGCGGGCGCAGGCGATCGTCTGTCCGCAGGGTCTGCCCGGGGATGCCGGCGCCTGCGCGGCGGCGCATGATCCGCGCGGCCTGGGGCTGGCGCTGGGCGGGCGGTAGCGGGCTGACAGAGACGTCCAGGCTGCCTACAACGCTCCAATCTGGCCACGGAAGGCACCGCGCATGAAGTTCGAAACCATCCTCGTCGAAACCCACGGCGCGGTCGGTCTGATCCGCCTCAATCGCCCGGCGGCGCTTAACGCGCTCTGCGATCAGTTGATGACCGAGCTTGGCGACCAGTTGCTGGCTTTCGACGCCGATCCGGCGATCGGCGCGATCGTTCTGACCGGGTCGGAGAAGGCGTTCGCCGCCGGCGCCGACATCAAGGAGATGCGCGACCGCACCCACCCCGCCGCGATCCTGGAGGATTTCATCGGCGCGCGTTGGGAGACGGTGACGAAAGTGAAGAAGCCGGTCATCGCCGCCGTCGCCGGGTTCGCCCTTGGCGGCGGCTGCGAACTGGCGATGATGTGCGACATCATCATCGCGGCCGATACCGCGAAATTCGGCCAGCCGGAGATCAATCTCGGCGTCATCCCCGGCGCCGGCGGCACCCAGCGCCTGACCCGCGCGGTGGGCAAAGCGAAGGCGATGGAGATGGTTCTCACGGGCCGCATGATGGACGCGGCCGAGGCCGAGCGCGCCAATCTGGTCGCCCGCGTCGTTCCCGCCGCGTCCTTGATCGAGGAAGCGATGAAGCTGGCGGCCAAAATCGCCGCGATGTCTCCGGTCGCCACGGTGTTGGCCAAGCAGGCGGTGAATCGCGCCTTCGAGACGGTGCTGGCCGAGGGCGTGCGCGTGGAGCGCACCCTGTTCCTGCCGCTGTTCGGCACGCCCGATCAGAAGGAAGGCATGGCGGCGTTCGTCGAGAAGCGGAAGCCCGTCTTCACGCGCGGATAAGCGCGCGGACCTGATCGGGAGACGCGCCGGAAGCGCGCAGGGATCGCAGCGATGCGGCGCCGTCGCGTTTGGCCAGGCGCTTCCCGTTCGGGCCGGTCAGCAACGGATGATGCGCGTAGGCCGGCGCGGGCCAGCCGAACAGCGCCTGGAGCAGCCGGTGCAGGTCGGTGGCCGGGCGCAGGTCCTCGCCCCGTGTGACCAGGGTCACGCCCTGCAGCGCGTCATCATGCGTCACGCAGAGATGGTAACTGGCCGGGACGTCCTTGCGCGCCAGGATCACGTCGCCGAAGCGTTGTGGGGCGCAGGGGCACCAGCCCGCGGCTTCCTCGTGGTAGCGCAGCGGGCCGGCGATCGCGCGGGCCTGGTCCATGTCCAGGCGCAGCGCATAGGGCGCCCCGGCAGCGATGCGCGCGGCGCGCGCCGCCGGGGAGAGGGCACGGCAGGTGCCGGGATAAAGCGGCCCGCCATCCGGGCTGTGCGGCGCGGCGGCGATCTCACGCGCGATCGCGCTGCGGGTGCAAAAGCAGGGATACAGAAGATTGCGCGCGGCGAGCTGGTCCAGCGCCGCCTGGTAGTCGGGCAGATGCGCGGATTGGAGCCGCGGCGGGCCGTCCCAATCCAGCCCCAGCCAAATCAGGTCTTCCATGAGCGCCGTGGTGAACGCGGGCCGGCAGCGGGCGGGGTCGAGATCTTCGATGCGCAGCAGGAACCGCCCGCCGGCCTGACGCGCGCGCGTCCACGCGATCAGCGCCGCGGCGGCGTGGCCGAGATGCAGATAGCCCGTGGGGCTGGGGGCGAAGCGGGTGACGGTGGACACGGGGCGAAGGTTGCGGCAAGCGAGCCGGGACGCAAGCGATCACGGAGGCGGCAATGGCGGACGAGCTGGACGGCCCGCGCAAAGGACCGGTGGCGGGGGGCGCGGCCCGGCAGCTGGTGGTGCTGTGCCACGGCTTGGGGGCGGACGGGCACGATCTGATCGATTTGGCCGGCACCTGGGGGCAAGTGGTGCCGGCGGC
>JAKAZJ010000452.1 GCA_021826565.1 Pseudomonadota bacterium
GCCGAAGCTGGGGCCGAAGCTGGGGCCGAAGCTGGGCGGGATGGCTGCGGCGCGGCGCGCGGCCTCGGCCTCGGCGCGTAGCGCGGCGATGGCTTTCGCATAGTCGGGCGCGGCAAACACGGCGCTGCCTGCGATCAGCGTATCGGCCCCTGCGGCGGCGGCGGGGCCGGCGGTCCCGGGTGCGATGCCGCCATCCACCGCCAGCCGGATCGGCCGGCCGGAGGCTGCGATCATGGCGTGCAGCGCCGCGATCTTGGGCAGTTGGGAGGGCAGGAACGCCTGGCCCCCGAATCCGGGATTGACGGTCATCACCAGGACTGTGTCAACCAGATCGAGCACCCATGCAACGGCTTCCACGGGAGTCGCCGGGTTCAACACCACGCCCGCCTGCTTGCCCAGGGCGCGAATGGTTTGCAGGGAGCGGTGCAGATGCGGCCCGGCCTCGGGGTGGACCAGGATGTGATCGGCGCCGGCGGCGGCGAACTCGGCCAGATAGGGATCGACCGGGGCGATCATCAGATGCACATCGAACGGCAGGCGGGTGCGGGGGCGGAGCGCGCGCGGGATGGCGGGGCCGAAGCTGAGATTGGGGACGAAGCGCCCGTCCATGATGTCGAGATGCAGCAGGTCGGCGCCGGCAGCCTCGACGGCAGCGGCTTCCGCGCCGAGGCGAGAGAAATCGGCGGCGAGCAGGCTGGGGGCGATACGGATCGGGAGCATCGGGCGATCAAGGGGGAAACGCGCTGGCCGCGCAAGGGGCGGCACAGCGGGGCTTGCTTTTCCGCCCCGCCCGCCCGACCCTGCCGTCAGATGCGATCCGCTGACATGTTTGGGAGGCCCCTGATGAACGACACGGTCGATGTGACGGAACCCCGCAAGGGCTTCAAATTCGTGGGCACGCGCCCGGTCCGCCCGGACGGCGTGCCGAAAGTGACCGGCCGGGCGATGTACGGCGCGGATCTGCGCCTGCCGGGCGCGATCGTGGGCCGCATCCTGCGCTCCCCGCATGCCCATGCGCGGATCCTCCGCATCGACACGTCCCGCGCCGCGGCGCTGACCGGTGTGCGCGCGGTGATCACCGCGGCCGATTTCCCCGATCACAAATTCGAGTATATCGGCCCGGAGCGGGTGGCGGTGAATTTCTGGCACGTCACGCGCAACATCATGGCGCGCGAAAAAGTATTGTACGAGGGCCATGCGGTCGCCGCCGTCGCCGCGATCAGCGACTCGGTGGCGGCCGAGGCGCTGTCCCTGATCGACGTGCAGTACGAGGTCCTGCCCCATGTCATCGACGTCGATGACGCCATGGCGCCGAACGCGCCGCTGTTGTTCGAGGATATGATCACGCGCGGTATCGAACCCGCGCCGACGCAGCCGTCCAACATCTCGAAGCGCCTGGAATTCGCGATCGGCGATCTGGCCACCGGCTTCGCCGCCGCCGATGCGGTGATCGAGGAGACGTTCAAGACCGCGACCGTGCATCAGGCCTATATCGAACCCCATGCCTGCGTGGCGAAGTTCGAGGCCGACGGGCAGGGCGAGATCTGGTCCTCCTCGCAGGGGCATTTCACGGTGCGCGCGCTGACGTCGAAGATCCTCAACATGCCGGTGGGCGATCTGCGCGTGTTCCCGGCCGAGATCGGCGGCGGCTTCGGCGGCAAGACGGTCGTGTATGTCGAACCGGTCGCGGCGATGCTGTCGAAGAAATCGGGCTTCCCGGTGCGCATCCAGATGTCGCGGGAGGAAGTGTTTCGTGCCTCCGGCCCCACTTCCGGCTCGTCCATGCGGGTCAAGATGGGCGTCACGAAGGACGGCAAGATCACCGCCGCGGACGGCGAGTTCCGGTTCCAGGCCGGTGCGTTCCCGGGTTCTCCGGTGATGAATGCGTGCCTGTGCGCGTTCGCGCCATACGATATCGCCAATGCGCGCGCGGTCGGATACGATGTCGTGTGCAACCGGCCCAAGGCGGCGGCGTATCGTGCGCCGGGCTCGCCGATTTCCGCCTTCGCGGTGGAAAGCGTGCTCGACATGCTGGCGAAGAAGATCGGCATGGACCCGTTGGCGCTGCGGATGAAGAACGCGGCGCGGATCGGCACGCCGACGATTTTCGGGCCGAAGCACGCCCATAACGGCTATCCGGAAACGTTACAGGCGCTGCTGGATCATCCCGGCTATCAGGTGAAGCTGGGGCCGAACCAGGGGCGCGGCGTCGCCTCCGGCTACTGGTTCAATGGCGGTGGCGAATCGAGCGCTACGATTCAGGTCAATGCCGACGGCACCGTGCTGGTCGCGACCGGTAGCGTCGATGTCGGCGGCTCGCGCGCCTCGATGGCGATCATGGCGGCGGAAACCCTGGGCGTGGACTACGAGCAGGTGCGCGCGATCGTGGCCGATACCGGCTCGGTCGGCTATACCCATGTGACCGGCGGCTCGCGCGTGACCTTCGCCACCGGCATGGCGGTGGTGGAAGGGACCAGGACCGTCATCAAGGATCTGTGCCGGCGCGCGGCGATGATCTGGGATATCGATCCCGACGCGGTTGTGTGGGAAGGCGGCTACGCCCGCCCGGCCGGGACGAACGCGGGCAAGTTCCAGCCGCTGTCGCTGCGCGAGATCGCGGCCAAGGCACCGCAGACGGGCGGTGCGATCACCGCGGCCCATTCGGTCAATGCCGGCGGCCAGGCGCCCGGCTTCTCCACCCAGTTCTGCGACGTGGAGGTGGACCCGGAGACGGGCCGGGTGACGATCCTGCGCTGGGTCGCGGCCCAGGACGTCGGGCGCGCGATCCATCCGTCCTATGTCGAAGGCCAGATCCAGGGCGGCGTCGTGCAGGGCATCGGCTGGGCGTTGAACGAGGAATACGTGTACAACGCCAAGGGTCAGCTGGATAACCCGGGATTCCTGGACTACCGCTGCCCGGTCGCCTCCGACTTGCCGATGATCGAGGCGGTGCTGGTCGAAGTCCCCAACCCCGCGCATCCGTATGGGGCGAAGGGCGTGGGCGAGGTCAATATCTGCCCGCCGATGGCCGCGATCGCCAATGCGATCGACGCCGCGATCGGCCGGCGCATGACCGAACTGCCGATGTCGCCGCCGAA
>JAKAZJ010000453.1 GCA_021826565.1 Pseudomonadota bacterium
CGAACTGTATCCGGCCGAGATCGACGGCGCCGCCACCCGGACCTATTTCCACTGGCTGGCGCTGGCCTACGCGCCGACCCTGGCCGGCCACCCGGCGCTGTCGCTGCCGGTCGGCACCGACCGGCACGGGATGCCGTTCGGCTTGCAGATTGTCGGCCCGCGCGGCGGCGACGCGCTGGTCCTGGCGGTCGCGGCGGCGCTGGAGCGGGTGCTGGCGGCGGATTCCGCCACGGCGCGGCCGGTTGCGGATCTGGCGCGGCTGCGCGCCGCGCCGCCGATCGCGCGGATGGAGGGGTTCATCGGGTTCGACTGAAGCGCTGCGGCGCGGGATGTGCGGGATGTGCCGGAGTCTTCGCTGGGGTTGTGCGCTGGCCGCCTGCCTGACATTGGCCGCCTGTGCCGCGCCGATACCCGCGCCGGCACCCGCGCCGGCACCTGCGCCGCGCGCGCGGAATGCCGCCTCCGCGCGCCCGATTCTGCGCCCGACCGCGCAGGTTGTGGCCCGCCGCCCCGTCCCGCCCGGGGCGCTCGGGCGGGACCTGGCGGCGTTCGGCTTCGTCCGGTCGGACCTTGGCCCCGGCTTCGCCCGGGCGGGCAGCCCGCGCGCCGCGGCCACCGAATGGGTCCTGCGCGCGCCCGACGGAGCGATCCGCGACGAGATCGTGATGCCCTGATCCGTGCTCAGCCCGGTTTGCGCTCAGTCCCTTCGTCCGGGTAGCGTCCGGCCTCCGGTGCGACCAGCAGCACGCCATCGGTCACGGTGAACGGCACCGGCGTCAGCGCCTCGCCCTGGCACGGGCCTGCGACGCAGTGCCCGTCGGCAATGCGGAACGTGGCGCCATGGGTGCCGCAGACGATCTGGGTGCCGTCGGCCGACAGGAACCGGTCCGCGGTCCATTCCAGCGACACGCCGAGATGCGGACAGGAATTGACATAGACCACCAGCGCCGCGCCGCGCCGCACCGCGAACAGGCCGGCATAGCCGCGATCGGGCGGGGGAAATCCCTTGGCGCCGCCGTCTGGTATCTCCGCTACGCGGCACAGCGCGCGGGGCGCGGCCGGGATCAGCCGGTCCATCCGCCCAGCCGCGCCAGCAACGCCCAATGCGCCGGCGATACGGGCAGAACGGACAGCCGCGACTGGCGCACCAGCGCGAGTTCGGCCAGCGCCGGGTCTGCCTTGATCGCCGCCAGCGTGACCGGGTGGGGAAACGGGGTCAGCGCGCGCATATCCACCGCCACCCAGTCTCCGGATTCCGCAGTGGGGTCCGGGTAGGCGGTGCGGACCACTTCCACCACGCCCACGATCTCCTTGCCGGTGTTGGAATGGTAGAAGAACGCGCGATCGCCGCGCTGCATCGCCTTCAGGTTGTTCTTCGCCGCGTGGTTGCGCACCCCGGTCCAGGGTTCCACGCCGTTCGCCACCTGCTGGTCCCAGGAAAATGCCTCGGGTTCGGATTTCACCAGCCAGAACGCCATCACGCCGGGTCCGCCACATCTCGCCCCGGGTCGCGCCGCACGGCGTTCAGCGCCGCGGCGGCGGGCGCTTGGGCGCGGGCGGCGGCGCGGCCATCGCCGGCAGATCCTCGTCCAGCACCGTCAGATGGACCGAGAACGAGATTTCCCCGTCCTCATCGTCCTTGTGCACGGTGCCGAGGAACTCCTCGCCGACGCGCAATTCCACCGAGGCGCCGCGGGTCTTCGGCGCCTCCAGCCGCAGGCGGTCGCTGCCCAGCGTGGTGCGCAGATAGGCTTCGAGCCGGGCAAGATCGGTAGGGGTCATGCAGCCTCCGCGGTCAGGAATGCGGCGGACCCTACAAGGCCGGGCCGGGACTGACCATCCCGGAACTCGACCGCGCGGGCCGGCCGGTGCACCATCGCCGGAACCACGAGGAAGGAAACGACATGCGCATCGGCGTCCATCTGCCCCATATCGGCCGCAAGGCCAGCCCCGCCCTGATTCGCGCAGCCGCCGAGCAGGCCGAAGCTTTGGGCTTCGACGATGTATGGGTGAGCGAGCACATCATCGTCCCGCGCGATGCCGCCTACCCGCCCTCGCCGGTGTTCTACGAACCGGTGCTGACCCTGACCTGGGCGGCGGCCTGCACCACGCGCGTAAAGCTCGGCACGTCCGTGCTGGTGCTGCCGATGCGCCATCCGCTACCGCTGGCGAAGGAGCTGGCGACGTTGCAGAACCTGTCGCAAGGAAGGTTGATCCTGGGCGCCGGTGTCGGCTGGATGGAAGCCGAGTTCGCTGCCCTCGGCGCCCGCTTCCACGAACGCGGCAAGCGCATGGACGAGGGACTGGCGTTGATGCGCGCGGTCTGGACCGAGGACCCGGTCAGCTTCCCCACCGCCGTGATCGAAGCGCGCGTGGAGGACATGCGGATGCAGCCGCTGCCGGTGGCGCCGATCCCGGTCTGGATCGGCGGCGCATCGGATGCGGCAGTGGCGCGCGCTGCCCGCCATGACGGCTGGCATGGCAGCCGTATCGCGCCGGACCAGGCCGCCGGCTTCGTCGCCCGGCTGCGCGCCCTGCGGCCCGATCCGGGGTTCACGCTGTCGCTGCGGGTGCGCTGGGACGGCGCGGATGAAGCCGCCAACGTCGCCGCCTTCAGCGCCTATGCCGCCGCCGGGGTGGACCATCTGCTGGTGGAACCGCAGGAACGCGACGGCCCGGCCTGGCTGGCGGCGGTGGAGCGGATCGCACGTCACCGCCCGGGATGACCCGGGTCCTGTTCATCAACCCGAACCGCTCCGCCGCCTGCGGGGCGGGGATTGAAGCGGCGATCGCGCCAGTGGTGGGGGGCGCGGCGGCGCGGTTCGATGTGGTCTCGTTGCCCGCGGGGCCGGAGGCGGTGCTGAGTTGGGCCGACTGGCACGCCGCGGTGCCGCCCGTGCTGGCCTGCATCGCACGGGAGGCGGCGGCGGTGTACGTGATCGCCTGCGCGTCCGATCCGGGGATCGAGGCGGCGCGGGCGGCGACGCGCGCGCCGGTGCTGGGGATTTTCCGTGCCGCGGTGGCGGCGGCGATTGCGCGGGCAGAACGGTTCGGCGTGCTGGCGATCGTGGCGGCGTCCCAGGCGCGCCATC
>JAKAZJ010000454.1 GCA_021826565.1 Pseudomonadota bacterium
GCAGATTGGCCGACAGGCTGACCTGGCTGGTGGCGACCGGGTTGAACTGGGTCTGCGTCACCTGGATCGGCGCCAGCTGCGACTGGTTGGCCACCCCCGTGGTCGGGTCCACCACCCAGCCCTGCAGGAACTCGCCGGCGCTGTTCACCAGATAGCCGTTCTTGTCCATCTGGAAATCGCCGGCGCGGGTGTAATAGGTCTGCGGGTTGAAAGTGGGATCGGTGCTGCCCGGGACCGTGCCGTTCTGTTCCGAGACCGCGAAGAATCCCTGGCCGGTGATGGCCAGCGCCAGCGGGTCGCTGCTCTGCGTCACCGTGCCCTGGACGTTGTTCGTGTAGTCGGGACGGGTGATGACCGCGCCCGGCTCGTTCTCCTGCGCGGTCGAGGTCGTCAGGTAGTCGATGAAGCTGGTATCGACCGCCTTGAACCCCACCGTCTGGCTGTTGGCCACGTTGTCGGAAATGTTGCCGAACGCCGCCGACTGGGCCGACAACCCGCTGACCGAGGTGTTGAGCGCGCCGAACAGGGAAGACATGGGCCGGGTCCTTCGATGCCGTCGGCGGGCGGTGCGCAGGAACCGTGCCAGAGCGGGAAGGCGGCGGAATCGGCGGATCGCCGTGGGTCCGGATGCGGGGACGAGGCGGCCGGGTTGGCCACGCGGCAGCACCTGCCGGGCCGAAGCTGCCGGGTCAGGCGCGGCCGGACGGTCCGGCGGGGCGCGTCCGGCGGGGATGCGGGTTGGCACCGATGTTGCCCTGGACCGGCCATGCCCACCGCTCCGCTTCCGGTCCTGCCGCAGGACACCGCGCCGCCGCTGAAGCCCGCCGCCTCGGGCAACGGGACGAATTTTGCCGCCGCGTTGGATGGGGCGGCGGCGCCGGCCGCGGCGGGCGGCGGGGCGGCGGTGGGCCCCGGGATCGTCCAGGGGATGATCCAGGGGGCAACCGCAAAGGGGGCATCGGCCAAGGCGCCACTCGCGGCGAATGCCGCCGGCGCGCAGGGGGGCACACTCGCGCTGGCCGCGACGCTGAGTCCGCCCGCTCTGCCGCCTGGCGGCGGGCCGCCGCCGGCGACCGCCCAGCCGCCGCGCCCGGTCGTGGGCGGGCCTGCGGGCAGCGGCCCGACCCATCGCAAGCCGAGCCAAGCCGAGCCGCAGGCCGCCGCCGGCGCGGCGGTGCCGGGGGGCGTGCTGGCCGTCGTGCCGCCGGCGCTTCCGCCCCCTCCGGCGCCGTTGGCTGCCGCCGAGGCCGCGCCCGTGGCCAGCTCGCCGGCCACGCGCGCCCCGGCCTTGCCGTCCTTGGCAGGTGCCGTCGCCGGCGCTCCGGCGCAGGCGGGGCCGATCGACCACGCCTCAATCGCCGTTGCCCCCCCGTCCCGGGCGCCGGACCGAGGCCCCTCCCTCGCCGGCGTGGCGGCGCCGGCCATTTCGCCGCACCAGCCGCCGCCGGCCGGACCCGCGCCAGGCCCCCAGGCAAATGCGACGGCGGCGGTGACGGCCGCATCGACGCCTCCGCCCCGTCCCGCCCCGGTCGCGCCCACCCCGGCGTCGCCGCCTCCCGCCTTGCCGCCCGCGCCCCCCGCGGCCCAGCTCGCGCCCGCGGTGGTCAGCCTGCTCACCCGCCCCTCCGGGCAGACCCAGCTCACCCTGCGCCTCGCCCCGCCGGAACTCGGTCAGCTCCGCATCGACCTGCATCGCGTGCCCGGCGCGCCGACGGTGGTGGAGATCCGGGTGGAGAAACCGGAGACCCTGGGGCTGCTGGTGCACAGCCAGCCGCAGCTGCACCAGGCGCTGGATCAGGCCGGGGTGCCGGCGGCGGGGCGCAGCCTCAGCTTCTCGCTCGATGGCGGCAGCGGGCGGCAGCCCCCCGGCGGCGGGCGGGGGACCCCGGCGCGGGCCACGCCGCTGCCGGAGGAGGTGGAACCCGGCGCCGCCGCGATCACCTTCCGCCCGCCGGCGCGCGCCGCCGGGCTCGACATCACCGCCTGAAGCCGGAGACCGATCCGATGAGCCTTGCCTCCGTCACCGCCCAGCAGAACGCGGCGCTGGCCGCCGCCACCACCGCGGCGTCGGCTGCCGCCACCGGATCCTCCGCGAGCAGCGCGGCCACCGCCGGTTCGGCCAGCACCGCCGCCACCGCGGCGCAGACCGGGCAGGCGGCGCTGGCCTCGCTGTCGGGCAATTTCCAGGATTTCCTGGGGATGCTGATGACCCAGCTGCAGAACCAGGACCCCACCAGCCCGCTGGATACCAATCAGTTCACCCAGGAGCTGGTGCAGTTCTCCGGCGTGGAGCAGCAGATCACCACCAATTCCTCGCTCACCCAGCTGATCCAGCTCACCCAGTCGGGCCAGGTGATGCAGGGCACGGCGATGACCGGCAAGCCGGTGACCGTCACCGCGACCCAGATCCCCTTGCAGAACAGCACCGGATCGGTCGGCTTCACCGCCCCCATCGCCGAACCCGCGGCGATCGTGATCGACAACGCCGCCGGGCACACCATCCGCAGCGTGGCGCTGAACGCCACCGCCGGGGCGAACAGCTGGACCTGGAACGGGACCGACAATTCCGGCAACACCGTGCCGGACGGCGCCTATGCCATCTCGGTGATCGGCGCCAATGCCGATGGCAGCACCTCGGCGCTTCCGTTCACCGTCACCGGCACCGCGACCGGGGTGCAGAACACTGCCTCCGGGCTGCAACTCTCGCTGGGCGCGCTCACCGTGCCGTTCACCGCGGTGCAGTCGGTGGGCGGGTAGGTTCGGTTACGCGGCGAACTCCCGCCGGATCGCCGCCGAGTGCTCCCCGATCGCCGGCACCGGCCCCAGCTCCGGCGCTCCGTCGCTGCTCCGCACCGGGGGCGCGGCGATCCGCACCGGCCCGTTCGGCGTCGCCACCGTGGCGCGGCGCAGCGCCGGATGGCGCGCGAAGGCGGCGACATCGTTGACGAACCCGAACGCGGTGTTGGCCGCCCGCAGCTTCGCCGCCGCCTGTTCGCGGTCGAGGCGCGCGAAGGCGGCGGCGACATGCGCATCCACCATCGCCCGGTTGGTCACGCGGATCACGTTGGTCTCGAACCCCGCCCGCCGGGGCA
>JAKAZJ010000455.1 GCA_021826565.1 Pseudomonadota bacterium
CAAGCTGTCGGAGCAGCAGAAGGCGCGGATCACCGGCGCGATCCCGCTCGGCCGGCTGGGCGCACCGGAAGACGTGGCGGCGGCGGTGGTCTATCTGGCTGCCGATGAGGCCGGCTGGGTCACCGGCACCACGTTGCATGTGAATGGCGGCATGGCGATGCCGTAACACAAGCCGCCGTTATCGCGCTGCGGGCCTGGGGCTGTCCGCCCGCATCTCGCGCGGGGTGATTACGGTCGGGATTGGCGGCGGCGCCGCCGCCGCGGGGGATGTTCCCAGCCGGACCGCGATCGTCCGCGTCGCGCCATCGCGGACGATCCCAAGCGTGATCCCGGTCCCGGGAGGCCGCGCCATGATCGCGCGCTCCAGGTCCCGCGCCGCGACCGGGGTTCCGTCCAGACGCCGAATCGCATCCCCCGGGCGTAGCCCCGCCCTTGCCGCCGGCCCGCCCGGCGCCACCGCGCCCACCAGCACGCCGCCCGGACCGGCCAGACCCAGGGACGTGGCGATCGGTGCCGTCACCGCCTCGGCCGAGACCCCGAGCCAGCCGCGTAGCGGATGGCCGTAGCGACGCAGCATGGCGATATCGGCCCGCGCGATTGCCGCCGGGATCGCGAAGCCGATCCCGATTGACCCGCCCGAGGGCGAGTAGATCGCCGTGTTCACGCCGATCACGCGGCCGGCCATGTCGAATAGCGGCCCGCCCGAATTGCCGCGGTTGATCGGCGCGTCGGTCTGGATGAAATCCTTGCGCCCGCCGCCTTGCGCCCCATCGGCGATGCCACGCCCCAGCGCCGAGACGATCCCCGCGGTGACGCTGCCGCCCAGGCCGAACGGATTGCCGATCGCCAGCACCCAGGACCCCACCGGCGGCGGCGGTCCCGGCGCCCAGTGGAGGAACGGCAGGGGATGGCCGGCGGTGACGCGCAGCAGCGCCAGGTCGTCATGCCGGTCCCGTCCCACCAGCCGCGCCGGCAGCACTTGCTGGTTCCGCAGGATCACGGCGATCTGCCGCGCCCCGGCGATGACATGGTTGTTGGTGACGATCAGGCCGGAGGCGCTGACCAGGAATCCCGATCCCAGGCTTTGGGTCGCGCCCGCGCCGGGGGGGGCCGGCGCGCGCCCGGCCATGAAGCGGCGGAAGAACCCGGGCGCGGTCCGCGCGGGCGCGGCCGGCTGTGCGTCGGTCGCCGCGATGTTCACCACCGCGGGCAGCACCCGTGCCGCCAGCGCGGCGAAATCGGGCGGCCCCGCCAAGGGGACTGCCAGGGGGACTGCCAGCGGGACTGCCAGCGGGACTGCCGGGGCAGCGCATGCCGGCGGCGCCAGCAGCGCGGCCAGCACCGCCAGCAGCGCCACGCGCATCCGGGCTACCCCTTGGAGGCTTCGTAGCGCGCCTTATGCGCCGCGTTCGGCGGATAGAGGCCGGGCAGCGGCAGGCCCTTGTCCACCTCGGACATGATCCAGGCCTCCAGCCGTTCCTGCTCGGCGCCCCCGGCCGCCACCTCGTCCACGAACGCGGCGGGGATCACCACCGCGCCGTCGGCATCGGCCAGGATCAGGTCATTCGGGAACACGGCCACGCCGCCGCAGCCGATCGGCTCGTCCCAGTTCACGAAGGTCAGGCCGGCGACCGAAGGCGGCGCGGCGGCGCCGGCGCACCAGACCGGCAGCCCGGTGCCCAGCACGCCCGCCAGGTCGCGCACTGCGCCGTCCGTGACCAGGGCGGTCAGGCCGCGTTTGGCCATGCGGGCGCACAGGATGTCGCCGAAGATGCCGGCGTCGGTTACGCCCATGGCATCGACGACGGCGATCGCTCCGTCGGGCATCGCCTCGATCGCGGCGCGGGTGGAGCGGGGGGAGGACCAGGATTCCGGCGTCGCCAGGTCTTCGCGCGCGGGGACGAAGCGCATGGTGAAGGCCCGTCCGATCAGCCGCTTCTGGTCCGGGCGCAGCGGCTTCGGCCCGCGCATCCACACGTTGCGCAGGCCCTTCTTGAGCAGCAGCGTGGTGACGGTGGCCGAGGAGACATGCTGCAAGGCGGCGATTATGGCGGCGTCGTCGGCCATTGGCGGGTCCTTTCCTGAACGTGCCCTGGATATACCGATGCCGCGGGCCGACACCAAGTCCCGGCCGGCGTCGGCGCCGTGCGATTGTTCACGTATTGTTCTTGACTCGCGGGAGGCGCCATGGCATAACGCACGCCGCAACCGCAAGGCCCACCCCATGCGCCATGCAGAGACCGAACCCGCCCCGCCGATGCCCAGCCTGGCCCGTCATGGGCGCGGCGCGGTCACCAACCCCGCGGACCGTTTCGCGGCGACCGCCGCGGTCCCGTTCGACGACGGGTGGGCGACGCTGGAACAGGAGCCTCCGCCGCCCTTGCCGACCACCCTGATCCGCGATGCCACGCGCAGCGCGCTCAGCTGGAACACTTCCCCGGATATCGGCTTCGACCGAGCGCTGAACCCGTATCGCGGCTGCGAGCACGGCTGCATCTATTGCTACGCGCGGCCGACGCACGCCTATCTGGGCTATTCGCCGGGCCTGGATTTCGAGACCAAGCTGGTGTTCAAGCCGGACATCGCCGCGCTGCTGGAAAAGGAGCTGCGCAAGCCCGGCTACAGCGCCCGTCCGATCGCACTGGGGTCCAACACCGATCCGTACCAGCCGGTGGAACGGACCTTGCAGCTCACCCGCGCGGTGCTGGAGGTGCTGGACCGGTTCAACCATCCCGTTACGATCGTGACCAAATCGGCCGGCGTGCTGCGCGATCTGGATATTCTGACGCGGCTGGCGGCGCGCCGCCTGGTGCGCGTGGCGGTGTCCGTCACCACGCTGGATGCGGCGCTGGCGCGGCGGATGGAACCCCGCGCCGCCACGCCCTCCCGGCGCCTCGCCGCGATCGCGGGGCTGGCCGCCGCCGGCGTGCCGGCCGGCGTGATGGCCGCGCCGATGATCCCCGGGCTGAACGATGCGGAGCTGGAGCGGATCCTGGACGCCGCCGCCGCCGCCGGCGCGACCTCGGCGGCCTATGTGCTGCTGCGCCTGCCGCATGAGCTGCGCGAGATGTTCTCCGCCTGGCTGG
>JAKAZJ010000456.1 GCA_021826565.1 Pseudomonadota bacterium
GGGCAGCGGCGCGATCCGCTTCGCCAGCGCCGCCGCCACGCCGACATTCGGGGTCAGGATGTCGATGGTGAACGGGTTGGTGAGCGGCGATCCCATCAGGTCGTGCAGGGTGCGCATCGCCTCGGTGTTCGGGTTCTTGGTGTCCAGCGGGTTGGCATCGAAGCTGAGATGCGGCGCCGCCACCGCCCCGGCCAGCGCCAGCGCCGCGAACACCGCCAGGATGGGCCGCCGGTGACGGCGGATCATCGCGTCCAGCGCCGCGCCATGGCCGAAGCCCACCATCGTCGCTTCCCCGCGCGGGCGGAACAGGGTGATCGCGGCGGGCAGGAAGGTGACGGTGCAGGCAAAGGCGATCAGCATCCCCACCCCGGCGATCAGCCCGAGCTCGGCGACACCCACGAAGCTGGTCGGCACGAAGGCCAGGAACCCGGTGGCCGTGGCGGCGGCGGCCACCAGGATCTGCGTGCCGACCCGGGCCGCGGTACGCCGCAGCGCCTCCGCCGGGTCGGGGAATTCGAACCGCCGCTCCCGGTAGCGGACGCAGAACTGGATGGAGAAATCCACCGCGATGCCCACGAACAGCACCCCGAACCCGACCGAGACCAGGTTGAGCGTGCCCACCGCCACCGAGGCGAACAGCAGGGTGAGCGACAGCCCCAGCCCCAGGGTCATCAGGATCGGCAGGATCAGCCGCCACGACCGCACCGCCAGGATCAGCCAGACGGTAATCAGCGCCAGGCTGACCGCGAGGCCCCAGACCATCCCTTCCGCGACGGAGGCGAACTCCTCATCGGAAAGCGCGATCTGCCCAGTGATGCGCACTCGCGCGGCACCGGAACGCACGAACGGCAGCTTGGCGGCGATGGCCCGCGCCGCCCGCGTCGCGGCCCCCCCGGGCTCGAGGTCGCCGTAGTTCAACCGCGGGTGCGCCAGCACGAAGCGGTACTGCCCGGCCAGTTTCGCGGTCGGCCCCGCGAGCAGGGTCTGCCACGACAGCGGCCGCGGCTTGCCCGCCAGCACGCCTTCCAGCGACTGGTGGAACGCGGCCAACGCCGGCAGATACGGGGTGAGATCGACCCCGCCCTTCTGCACCCCCACCCCGATCAGCGCCAGCGCCGAGAACAGCCCGCGCGCCGAGGGATCGGCCGTCAGCTGCCCCAGGAACGGCTGCGCGGCAATGGTGCGGTTCATCAGCGCGCGCAGCTTCGCGGTGGGCAGGAACAACAGCCCCTCGCGGTCGAAATAGGGCGAGGAATCGGGCCGGACGACGTCGAGGAAATGCGCGTGATCCGCCCGCAGCGCCACCGCCAGCGCATGGGCGGTGGCGTCCGCCTCCTCCGGCTCTTTCGCGTCGATCACAAACACCAGCAGGTTGTTGAACTGCGGAAAGGCTCGGTCGAAGGCGATCTCGGCCCGTCGCCAGGGCAGCGAGGCGGCGAACAGCGCGTCGGTGTTGGTGGTGATCCCGAGATGGCTGGCGGCGAACAGCACCGAGAGAACGGCAAGCACCACCCCGCCCACGACGACGCGGACGGCATGGCGGCGGGAGGCATCGACCAGGCGGACGAGCAGGGCGGAGACCGGCATGGCGGCGGTGAATAGGGGAGGCGCGGGACGCGGTCCATGCGGGGGTTCGCAATGCGGCGGCAACCGGACAGAATGGCATCTCCCGGAATCCAGGAGGGGTCTCATGTCCGCCAGCCTCGGGGCGCGTCCGCGCCCGCCGTTCCGCGCCGATCATGTCGGCAGCCTGCTGCGCCCGCGCCGCCTGGCCGAGGCGCGCGCCGCCCATCGCGCCGGCCGGCTGGACGCGGCCGGGCTGCGCGCGGTGGAGGACGCCGCCATCGCCGAGGCGATCGCCATGCAGGAGCGCATCGGCCTGCGCGCCGCGACCGACGGCGAGTACCGCCGCGCCTACTGGCACTATGATTTCGTCTCCGGGCTGACCGGAGTCGAGATCTACGAACCCGAGCAGAAGATCGCCTTCAAGGGCGCCACCCTGGGCCACGCGCTGCGGGTGACCGGGCCGATTCGCTACGAGGCGCCGGTGATGGTGGAGGATTTCCGCTTCGTCGCCCAGCATGTGAAAGCCGCCATCCCGAAGCAGACCATCCCCTCCCCCTCGGTGGTGCATTTCCGCGGCGGGCGGGATGCGATCGACCGCGCCGCCTATCCCGATCTCGACCGGTTCTTCGCCGATCTGGGGGCGGCCTATCGCGGCGCGGTGGGCGGATTCGCCGCCGCCGGCTGCCGGTATCTGCAACTGGACGAGGTCTATATCGCCTATCTCTGCGACCCCGAGCAGATCGCCGGCCTGCGCGCGCGCGGCGAGCATGTGGAGGGGCTGCTCGAGCGTTACGCCGATCTGATCAATTTCTCGATCGGCGCGCGGCCGGCGGACATGGTGATCTCCATGCATCTCTGCCGCGGCAATTTCCGCTCCACCTGGGTCGCCTCCGGCGGCTACGAGCCGGTGGCGGAGGTGCTGTTCAACAAGATCGGCGTCGATGCGTATTTCATGGAGTACGACCCGGAGCGCGCCGGCGGGTTCGAGCCGCTGCGCTTCGTGCCGCGCGGGCCGAAGATGGTGGTCCTCGGCCTCGTCACCTCCAAGACCGGCCAGCTCGAGACCAAGGACGAGCTGAAGCGGCGGATCGAGGCGGCGAGCCGGTTCCTGCCGCTGGAGCAGCTGGCGATCAGCCCGCAATGCGGTTTCGCCTCCACCGAGGAGGGGAATCTGCTGTCCGAGGAGCAGCAATGGGCCAAGCTGCGCCTGTGCGTGGAGGTGGCGCAGGAGGTGTGGGGCGGCGTCTGACCGTCACGGGAACGTCACTATAGCTTAACATTTTCCGGAATTGCAGAACGTGACAGCGTGTTTCGGCCGCTGTCACGGAGCTGTCGCATTCATTGCGGTTTACCGATGAAGCCGGCACCGATAATCGCCGCCCCGGATTGCTCCAACGCAACGGGAGAGCGGGATGCAGGTGACGGATGGGTTCCGGCGCCGCCTGATGGCGGGTGCCGCGGTGGGTCTTGTGCTGGGCGCGGCGCCGGCGGCGGCGTTCGCCCAGGCGGCAAATGGCGG
>JAKAZJ010000457.1 GCA_021826565.1 Pseudomonadota bacterium
GCGCGTCGGCGATCTGCAACGCAGCATCGATTTCTACACCAAGGGCTTCGGCATGACCGAGCTGCGCCGCCGCGACGTGCCGGACGGCAAATACACCCTGGCCTTCGTCGGCTACGGGCCGGAGGACTCCCACTCGGTGATCGAACTCACCTACAATTACGGCGCCGATCACTACGAACAGGGCACCGCCTTCGGCCATCTGGCGATCGGCGTGCCGGACGTTGCCGCCACCACCGAGATGCTGCGTGGCCTCGGCGCCAAGGTGACCCGCGAACCCGGCCCGGTGAAATTCGGCACCAGCATCATCGCCTTCGTCGAAGACCCGGACGGCTACAAGATCGAGCTGGTCCAGCGCGCCTGACCCGGGGAGTAGCCGCGATGCGCGTCAGTGTCGTCCAGATGAATCCCGGTGCCGACAAGGCCGAGAACATCGCCCAGGCGCGGCGGCTGCTGGACGCCGCGATCGCGGCCGATCGCCCCGACCTGGTCAGCCTGCCCGAAGTCTGGACCTGCCTCGGCGGGTCGCGGGAGGGCAAGCTGGCCCAGGCCGAAGACCTGCCGGCGCGCGGCTCCAACGCCCCGGGCGGGGCGGCCTACGAGTTCCTGCGCGGTATCGCCCGGTCCGCGCGCATCCATGTCCATGGCGGCTCGATGCAGGAACGCGCCGGGCCGGACCGGCTGTTCAACACCACCGTGGTGTTCGACCCGGACGGCACGGAAATCGCCCGCTACCGCAAGATCCATCTGTTCGACATCACCACGCCGGACGGCACCGGGTTCCGCGAAAGCAGCCTGTATGATTCAGGCGACGAGACGGTCACGTTCCGCGCCGGCGATGTCACGGTGGGGGCGGCGATCTGCTACGATCTGCGGTTTTCCGAATTATTCGCGCGGCTGCGCCAGGACGGCGCCGAGCTGATCATGCTGCCCTCGGCGTTCACCTTGCAGACCGGCAAGGACCATTGGGAACCGCTGCTGCGCGCCCGCGCGATCGAGACCCAGTGCTGGTTCGCCGCCGCCGCCACCTGGGGCAAGCATCTGGAAGGGGCGCGCGGCGAACCGCGCTTCACCTACGGCCATTCCCTGGTGGCCGATCCCTGGGGCCAGGTGGTCGCGCAGGTCTCGGACGGCACCGGCTGGGCCACGGCGCGGATCGACCCGGCGCTGACCGCGCGGGTGCGCCGCGACATGCCGGTGGAGACGCATCGGAAGCTGCGATGAGCGCGGGCGTCTGCTTCCTCGCCAGCGCCGCGCCGCTGGCGCAGGAGGCGCGGGCGCGGCTGATGGGCCGTTACGGTGACGCGGCGTTCGATCAGGCGGATATCATCGTGGCCCTCGGCGGCGACGGGTTCATGCTGGAGACGCTGCACCGCGTCCTGGGGCGCGCAACGGCGGTGTATGGGATGAATTGCGGCTCGGTCGGGTTCCTGATGAACCCGCTGACCGAATACGGCCTGACGGAAAAGCTGGCGGCGGCGCAGCCGGTGGTGCTCAATCCGCTGCGCATGCACGCCGTCACCGCCGCCGGGGCGGTGGCGGAGGCGCTGGCGCTGAACGAGGTCTCGTTGCTGCGCCAACTGCACCAGACCGCCAAGCTGCGCATCACCATCGACGGCACGGTGCGGCTGGCGGAGCTGATCTGCGACGGAATCCTGGTTTCCACCCCGGCCGGGTCCACCGCCTATAACCTGTCCGCGCATGGTCCGATCGTGCCGTTATCGGCCAATCTGTTGCCGATGACGCCGATCAGCGCGTTTCGCCCGCGGCGCTGGCGCGGCGCGCTGCTGCCCGCGACGGCCGAGGTGCGGTTCGACATCCAGGAGGCGGATAAGCGCCCGGTGGCGGCGGTGGCGGATTCTTACGAAGTGCGCGACGTGGTTTCGGTGTCCGTGGGGCTCGACCGGACCGTGGGAGCCACGGTGCTGTTCGATCCCGACCAGGGGTTGTCGGAGCGGATCATCGCCGAGCAGTTCACAGTCTGAGCGCGCGGCGCCGCCCCGGCGGGGTGCCCGTGCGCGGCCGGCGCGGTCCCGCGCCATGCCGCGCCATCCCGCAACGCCCGTCCTGGCCGGCCTGGCCGGCCTTGCGCCGGTCATCTTCTCCCGATTCCAGGCCGGCGGATGGGCCGCTTCCTGGCGGCGCCCTGGTGCCATCGCAGGGCCCTTGCGGAGCGAAAAGACCGGGCAGGCGGCAGGTTTTGCAGTGGCGGCAACCGCCGTCAGGTGGAATAATGTTCCTATATCGTAACGAATAGCGCGCGCAAAACTCCGGCTCGGGGCGCAGTTTTTTGAACGATGGCCGGCCGATGCCGGACATGCGCCGCCGCGCGACGCGCCGCGACGGCGGGCGCCACGGGCGGCGGCGATGGGAACGCGGCTTGGATGCGGACCGGGGCGGCCCACATGCGGGCGGCGCAGCCGCCGGTCTCCGCCATAACGGGCGCAGTCGCTGCATCCGGCACGGGGCGCGCGGCGGCGAGGGCATCCGCACCGGATGGCGCGCCAGGTCCGTCAGCCGGAAGCTGGGTGCGCGGGTGGTGCGGGACGGTCTCGGCTTCCCAGGCGGGCGATGGCACGGGCGCGGCGGGCGCGGGGGTGGCGCCAATGGTCTGGCCAATGGACGCAGCTGTGTTCGGAGAAGGGTCCGGCGGGTCCATGGGGACGAAGATCGGGGTCATGTCCGGGGCGCGTGCCGCGGCGTCCGCGATCACCTCGGAGACCACCTCCGCCATGCCGCGCAGCTGCCGGCGCACCGGGATCATCAGCAGCCGTGCGAACAGGTTGCCGCCGACATATTGGGCGATGGCCGCGCACAGCGCCTCGATGAGCTGCAGCAGGGCGGCGGCGGGATCGGGCGGGGTGTCGGTCACCGGCATATATGACCCTATATTCGTTGATCTTCCGTTAATGCGGCCGGGGAAATTTTTGGCCGTGCTCCTCTCTCCCGTCATCGCCGCGCTTTCCCCGGCCGTCTGCGCACGGACACGGGGGGGCGGATGGCCGAGTCAAGCCCGGCTATGACGGGGGGACGCGCGTAGGGGGGACGCGCGAAGGGGGGCACGTGACGGGGGTGGGTGACGAAGGGC
>JAKAZJ010000458.1 GCA_021826565.1 Pseudomonadota bacterium
GATTTGGGTCGGGTCTGATCGCTACCTGGACAGGCGGCTGGCAGAACGCGACACCGCGATAGTACGGCGCACAAGTCAGGCCGATTGTTCCGGAAACAATCCCGGCATCCAGCGCGCGGCCAGCGCAGCGGGAAAGCCCAGCCGCACCGGCGCACGAGTGCTATCGGACACGAGCACGCCGCGATCACCCAGGGCCGAGAGGACGCGGCGGGCCTGGCGCGCGCCAGTGCCGACGATGCCGGCGGCGTCCGCGCGCGGCAGCGCACCACGGTAGAGCACCGCTTCGAGGATCAAGCCCGACTGCGGCGGCAGCTGGTTGAGCCGGATTTCCTCTTCCGCCCATAGCAGAATGCGCGTCCGCAACCGGTCCGGCTGCATCAAGCCCTCCATGAAGGTGACCTGGTCGAGGCAGGTCGCAAGGAAGAAGCGCGTGAATTCAGCAAGGGCTTCTTCGCTCAGGTTGCCTCTGCCATCCAGATCGTTGCGACGCGGCTGATCGCAGGCCGCGAGATGACCCTTGTAAGTCTCGACATTGCGGGCCAGGCCGCGCGCGACCGACCAGACCGCGCCCGTGTCCAGTGTCTCCAGCAGCGTCGCGTGCGACATCAGGCGTGCGACGCGCCCGTTGCCGTCGAGGAACGGGTGAATCCAGGCGAGACGATGATGCGCCGCGGCGGTGGCAAGGATGGTCTCGGATGGGCCGAGGCTGCTGTAGGCTGTCTCGAACCGCTGCAGGAAGCGCGGGACCGCGGGCGCGCTGACGGGGATATGACGGCCGACGATCACGTCGCGCCGCCGCAACTCACCCGGCACGACGCGGATGTTCGCATTGGTTGCCGGATCCTCGGTCCATAGCAGGTCATCCGGCAGGGCCTCGCAGAAGCGCCGGTGGATCTCGCGGATGGAAGCGACGGTCGTAGCGCGACCGTTCAGGCCGCCGGCGTCGATCCATCGCTGCACCGCGATATGCGCCGTCGCCTCGCGCTGAAGGTCCCGCTTGCGCGCGTCGCTGCTGTAGTCGCCGCGGAGCGCACGCTCGATGTCAATCGGATGGGTATCATGACCTTCGATCAAGTTGCTGTAGTAGCAGTTCATCGCGCGCACCAGATCGGCCAGCGACATGACGAGGCTGCCGGGCAGCGAGCGTCGGAAGCCGGCGCTTTTCTGCGCCAACGCCAGCGCCAGATCGGTCAGGGCGGGGCGATGGCGCGCCCCTTCGCCAATCACCAGCGGTTCCATCCGGGAGATGGACTCCCCACCATCCACGACCGGTTCCATGTCCGCTTCTCTGTCCGGTTTCGGTTTGGCCATCGCCCAGGTTAAATCAATGGGTTGTCCGCAGGTATACCGGCAATTTGATGCGTCCCACGGCCGGTTGCAAGGCCCCGATCAAGCCAGGTCGACATGACGGCAGTGGCGGGTTGGCGACAGGTCAGCCGTGACGCATGGCGGTCGATGGCGGCGCACGCAATCCGCCTTCAGTTTCCCCAACCGCCGGTAATGGAAATGACGGCACCGCACAAAAATACAACACCACCGGCGCCCGCCAACCACATCATCCCGCGGATGCCCTTGGCGCGATGAACACGCATCGCATCGTCCATCGACGGACCACGTGATCGGCCAAGGTGGTACGCGCCGTAGACCCAGGCAGCTGGCGAAACCACCAGCGCCGCCACGACGGCGAAGAATTGCGCCAACCCGTTGATTACCTCATTTTTGTCGCCGCGGA
Source organism: Pseudomonadota bacterium (assembly GCA_021826565.1). The sequence goes on from JAKAZJ010000458.1 coordinate 1,733, forward strand.
ACCGAAGCGGATTACAGAGTCCTCCGCCAGTTCGTCCAGGAATGGACGGGGCGTGCCGCTTTCCCAAACGTGCGTCAGCAGCGTCCCACCACACCGACGGCAACGAAGCCCGCGCCGCGACCTGGGCCGTGCAGGAAGCAGGGCTAGACCGTCAGCAGCTTCGCTTCCGTGCGTGCCTGCAACGATTCGAAGCTGATCCCCGGGGCTATCTCGCGCACCACGAACCCGCCCGGCGTCACGTCCAGCACCGCCAGATTCGTGTACACCCGCTTCACCGCACCCAGCGCGGTCAGCGGATAGGTGCAGCGCCGCACCAGCTTCGACGTGCCGTCCTTGGTGGTGTGCTCCATCAGCACCCATAACCGCTTCGCCCCGGCCGCGAGGTCCATCGCCCCGCCGACCGCGGGCGCGGTGTCGTTCTCGCTGGTGGCCCAGTTTGCGATATCGCCATTATCCGCCACCTGGAACGCGCCCAGCACGCACAGATCCAGATGCCCGCCGCGGATCATCGCGAAGCTGTCGAAATGGTGGCAGTAGCTGCCGCCTTCGCGCAGGGTCACGTATTGCTTGCCGGCGTTGATCAGCCAGGGATCGATCTGATCCTTCGGCGGCGCCGGTCCCATGCCCAGGACGCCGTTTTCCGAGTGGAACACCACTTCGCGCTCGGTCGGTACATGGTCCGCGATCATGGTCGGGATGCCGATCCCCAGATTGACGTACCAGCCCTCCGGGATGTCGGCGGCGGCGCGGGCGGCCATTTGCGGGCGGGTGAAAGCCTGTTCGGTGGCGAGCGACATTTTGGTGCTCCGTAAATCCAATCAGAAACCGGTGGGATCGCCGTACGGGACGTGCAGCACGCGATTGACGAAGATGCCGGGGGTATGGACGTGGTCGGGATCGATCTCACCCAGGCGCCGCAGATGCTGGGTCTGCACGATCGTCAGCTTCCCCCCCATCGCCATCACCGGATTGAAATTGCGGCCCGATTTGCGGAACGTGAGGTTGCCCCAGCGATCGGCTTCCCACGCCTCCACCAGCGCCACGTCGCCGTGCAGGGCTTTTTCCCCCACATACATGCGCCCGTCGATCTCGCGCGTTTCCTTGCCCATGGCCATCTTGGTGCCGACGCCGGTGGCGGTGAAGAACAGCGGGATGCCGGCGCCGGCGGCGTGGATGCGCGCGGCCAGCGTACCCTGGGGGACGATCTCAAGCTCGATCTTGCCGGCGCGATACAGGGTTTCGAACACGATCGGATCGGAACTGCGCGGGAACGAGCAGACGATCTTGGCGACCCGTTCCAACTCCATCAGCCGGGCCAGCCCCGTGTGGCCGACGCCGGCATTGTTG
>JAKAZJ010000459.1 GCA_021826565.1 Pseudomonadota bacterium
TGGGTCGCCGCGATCTCGGCTTCCAGCAGCGCGGGCGTCATTGCCCCGCACGCGACCACGCCGAAGCCGCCGGCGTTGGAAATGGCCGAGACCAGATGGCGTTCGCTCACCCAGCTCATGGCCCCGCCCAGAATCGGCAGTTCGCAGCCGAGAAACGCGCGGCCCCGCGCCCATAGGCGATCCAGATCAGCTGGCATCGAGGCCATACGCGGTATGCAGCGCGCGCACCGCCAGTTCGGTGTATTCCGCGGCGATCAGCACGCTGACCTTGATTTCGCTGGTGGAGATCACCTCGATATTGATCGCCTTGTCGGCCAGCGCGCGGAACATGGTGCTGGCGACGCCGGCATGGCTGCGCATGCCCACACCGACCACGCTGATCTTGGCCACGTCCGGATCGGTGATCACGTTCTCGAAACCGATCCGCGGCGCCATCTCGGCAAGGGCTGCCTGGGCGCGCGCCAGATCCGCCTTGCCCACGGTGAAGGTGAGATCGGTGGTGCCGTCGGCCGAGGTGTTCTGCACGATCATATCGACATTGATCGCCTGTCCGGCCAGCGCGCCGAACACGCCGGCGGCGATCCCGGGGCGATCCGGCACCCGCCGCAAGGTGACCTTCGCGTCGTCGCGCGAATAGGCGATGCCGGAGACGGTCTCTTTTTCCACGATTTCTTCCTCATCGACCACCAGGGTTCCGGCGGTGCCGTCATCGGGGGCCTCCAGGAAACTGGACAGCACGCGCACCCGGACATGCTCGTTCATCGCCAGTTCCACGCTGCGGGTTTGCAGCACCTTCGCCCCTACCGAGGCCAGTTCCAGCATTTCCTCATAGCTGATCCGCGCCAGCTTGCGCGCTTTCGGCACGATCCGCGGATCGGTGGTGTAGATGCCGTCCACATCGGTGTAGATATCGCAGCGATCGGCGCGCAGCGCGGCGGCCAGCGCGACGGCGGAGGTGTCCGAGCCACCGCGTCCCAGCGTGGTGGTGCGCCCGGTCGGCGCGATCCCCTGGAATCCCGCCACCACCGCGACCTGCCCCGCCTCCATCCGCCGGATCAGCTCGGCGCCTTCGATCGCGGCGATGCGCGCCTTGCCATGGGCATTGTCGGTGCGGATCGGCAGCTGCCAGCCCTGCCAGGACCGTGCTTCCACGCCGAGTTCCTGCAACGCGATCGCCAACAGGCCGGTGGTGACCTGCTCGCCGGTGGCGACCACGGTGTCATATTCGCGCGCGTCGTGCAGCGGCGACAGCGCCTGGCACCAGGCCACCAGCTGGTTGGTGGTCCCGGCCATGGCGGAGACCACCACGGCCACCTGGTCGCCGGCGTCATGCGCGCGCTGCACCCGCCGCGCGACGGCGCGGATGCGGTCGAGGTCGGCAACCGAGGTGCCGCCGAATTTCATCACGATACGCGCCATGGGCAACAGCTGGTCCGGCTAGGGAACGGGCGGCGGAGACATAACGGCGCGCGGCCGGGGGGGCAACCGGCGTGGCGCGCCGTCTTGTGGTGCCCCCTGCCCTATGCCAGCGCCGCGTAGACCAGATCGCGGAACAGCACCCGATAGACCTCCCGCTGGCCAGGTGCCTGGATCATCAGCACCGCGGCCAGGTGCTCGGCCGGGTCCACCCAGAACGTGGTTCCCGCCAGCCCGCCCCAGAAATACGACCCGACCGAGCCGGGGAACGGCGCCAGCCCGGGCGCCAGCCGCACCGCGAAGCCCAGCCCGAAACCATGGCCCGGCGGCACCAGATCGGCCGCCGCCGGCAGGCCGCCCAGGTGATCCGCGGTCATCAGGTCCAATGTCTTGCGCCCCAGCAGGCGCTGACCTTCGAACGTGCCGCCGCCCAGCAGCAGGGTCAGGAAGCGGCCGTAATCGGCGGCGGTGCCGACCATGCCGCCGCCGCCGGATTCGTAGCGCGGCGGCTCGCGCACCTCCAGCAGCGCGACCGCGGTCCCGGTGTCGGGATCGGTGGCGAAGGCCTCGGCCAGGCGGTCCTGCGCGGCGGCGGGGACGGAAAACCCGCTATCGCGCATCCCGAGCGGGGCGAGCACCCGGCGCGCGAGGAACGCGCCCAGCCCCTCGCCCGCGATCACCTCGATCACGCGCCCCAGCACGTCGGTGGACCGGCTATATTCCCAATGCGTGCCCGGCGCGTGCAGCAGCGGCAGCGCGGCCAGGGCCGCGGCCTGATCCTCGTTGGTCTGGTTGCGCCGCGCCACGCGGGCGGCGATGTAGGCCTGCTGGACCGGGCCGTTGCCGCGGAATTCATAGGTCAGGCCCGAGGTATGGCGCAGCAGGTCCTGCATCGTCATCGCCCGCCCGGGGACCGCGCCGGAGGCCAGCCGGGTGGCGGCGAAGGCCGGGATGAAGCGGGCGACGGGGTCGGAGAGCAGGAAGCGGCCTTCTTCCCACAGCATCATCGCGGCGATGGAAACGATCGGCTTGGTCATCGAGTAGATGCGGAACACGGCATCCATGGGCATCGGCGCGGCGGTGGCGGGATCGCGCCGCCCGAACGCCCGATGATACGCCACCTGGCCGCGATGGACGATCAGCGCCACGGCGCCGGGGATATGGCCGGACGCGACCCGGGCTTCCAGCGCGGCGGAGAGGCGGTCTAGGCCGGCGGCGGCTATTCCTGCGGTCATCCTGGGGTCCTTCCCGAACATGGCGGGCAGGATAGGGCGGCGGGGGGATTTGGCCTATCGCGCCGGGCCCGGCGCGGGACGATGGGGTGGGGAGGGTGGCCCGGATGTCCTGGGCCGCGCTTGGCGGGCGCGCTTGGCATGTGTGACAAACTGGGGCTCGGGACGGGCGGATTTGCCGCGTGGGGGCCGCTCGGGTTTGCGTTTTGTTCTGGTATCGTAACGATTAGCGCGCGCGAATTCCCATCGCGCCAGGTGCCTTTTGAAAGTCGGGGGGCCTGTGCGCGGCCGGAACGGCAGAGCGCCGCGCCGCGACGGCGGGCGCGGAGGCGGCGGGATATGGGGCGGAATATGGGGCGGGGGTGCCGCGGCGCCCATCACGGGTCGCGGGTGCGACCGGTTCATCCGGGGCGGCGCGCGCGATCGG
>JAKAZJ010000460.1 GCA_021826565.1 Pseudomonadota bacterium
GAAGTTCATCCAGGCCACCAACGAACCCGACCATCTGGCCAAGGACGTGCCGCTGGCCGGCGCGCTGCTGGGTGACGCGGGCCTGGTGCTGGAAGCGCTGATCGAGGAGCTCTCGCTCGCCATCAAATCCCCACGCGACAACGCCGCCGTGGTGCGCGAGATCACCGAGGTGCGCGACGGCTGGATGGCGGAGTGGCAGCCGCTGCTGGACTCGAACGCCACGCCGCTGTCGCCGTACCGGGTGATCCGGGAGCTGATGCGGGCCACCGATCCGGCGAACACCATCATCACCCATGATGCCGGCAGCCCGCGCGATCAGATCTCGCCGTTCTGGGTCTCCACCGAGCCGATGTCCTATATCGGCTGGGGCAAGACCACCCAGCTCGGCATGGGGCTGGGGCTGGCGATGGGCGCGAAGCTGGTGCATCCGGAGAAGGTCTGCATCAATCTCTGGGGCGACGCCGCGATCGGTTTCACGGGGATGGATTTCGAAACCGCGGTGCGCGAGCGGATCCCGATCCTGTCGATCCTGCTGAACAATTTCTCGATGGCGATCGAATTGAAGGTGATGCCGATCTCGACCGAGAAATACCGTTCCACCGATATCTCCGGCGATTACGCGGCGATGGCGCGCGCCTTCGGCGGCTATGGCGAACGGGTGACCGATCCCGGCCAGATCGCCGCGGCGATCAAGCGCGGCATCGCGCAGACCGAGGCAGGCAAGCCGGCGTTGCTGGAGTTCATCACCGGCAAGGAGACGCGGGTGTCGAAGTTCTGACGCCAGGGCATCGATCCGCCGCGCGTGCCAGGCCTTCGCCGCGAGGGTCCGGCATGCGCGCGAACTCGCGGGCTTTGTGGATCACCACAATCCGCGTGTGCGCCGTCGGCACCGCAGCGGAACGCCCAGGATGGGCCTGACGCCTGCGACCGGGCGGACCGGAACTCCCTGGCCTCGGCTCCCGGCTGAGACAGGACGATGATACAGGCGCGCCCGTTTCCGTCGTAAGCGGCTTCAGAACGGCGCCAGCCCCGGCCGGCGGGCCGGGGTGGCGGCGATTCCCTCCACCTCCACCAGCCAGTCCGGCCGGCAAACCGCCGCGCGCAGCACCAGCACCGGCAGCGTGGGGAATCGTTCCGCCAGCGCCGCCGTGATCCAGGGCGTATCGGCGGTGTCGCGCAGATACACCACCAGATGGGTCAGCGCGGCGAGCGTGGCGCCACCATCGGCCAGCAGCGCCGCCATGTTGGCCAGCGCGCGGTCCAGCTGGCGGGTCACGTCGCCGCGATGCACCACCTGGCCGGCGCCGTCGATGCTGGCGGTGCCGGAGATCAGGCAATGCGCCCGGTCGCCATAGGCGATGCGGGTGCCGCGCTCGAACGTCACGTTGTAGTCGTGGGTGGGGCAGAGCGCGTCGAAAGCGTTCAGATATGACATCTGTCCGGGCTGCAGGCCGAGGATCGACCAGGCGTCCATCAGCACGGTATCGTAGCGATGCGCGCAGGCGCCGGCGATCCCGGTGCTGGCAATGTAATGCGTGTCGCGGGTCAGTCCTGCGCGGGCGAACAGGGCGGTGCGGGCGTCAACCATCTCCTGGTAGAACGCATCGACATCGCGCACATAAAGCCAGGTGCGTACACAGTTTTCCGCCAGGCTTGCGGCGCTGGCGGTCAGCCGCTCGATCAGGCGGGCGAACACCGCTGCGGTCTGCACCGCGGTTGCCAGGGGGGCCAGGGTGGCCCCTGCGCAGAGGCCGGTGCTCCAAAGATGGCCGCGCCCGTTGCGCTCCAGCAGCATCTCGTTGGGTCCGAAGCTGCGCCGGCCGATCCCCGCCGGGTCGTCGATATGCCAGGCCAACAGGGCGAGTTTCGCGCCCGAAGCGGGCGGCTGCTGCACCACCGAGACTGCCGGGGTAACGCCGGATGGTTCGCACGCCAAGGCCGAGTCGCGCACCGCCGCAGCCTGGTTGGCCGCATCGGACAGGTAAAGACGGCGGAACACCGCGGTGTCGGGGGCGATCCGCAGCGACTGGAGTGCTTCGCCATAGCGGCGCATCAGCGCGTCCAGCTGGAACGCGAAACCGGCCTCGGCCGGCGCTTCGATGGCGATCATGTGTTCCCCCGCCCCGCCGGGGACGCGGAAGCTATGGGTGGCGATGCCGTCGGCGGCGTTCATCGGCAGGCTCCAGTGCGGTGCGGTGTCACGGCGCGTCGACCCGTGCCATGCCGGGGCGGTGTAGCGGCGCTGGCGGGGCCGGGCGTTGACCGCGGTCAAAGCGGCCGCTTCGGCCCACGCCCGCTCTACCCCCCCTCCGCCGCGCGTGGCACAGTGCCGCCGATGCACCAGCTGCTCCTGCTCCGCCACGCCAAGGCCGCGCGCGAGGTTCCCGGCCAGCCCGACCGCGACCGCCCGCTGGCCCCGCGCGGCCAGCGCGATGCCCTCGCGCTGGGCCGGACCATGCGCCGGCTGGGCCTGACGCCCGACCTGGTGCTGCTCTCCCCCGCCTTGCGCACAACCCAGACCCTGGCGGCGCTGGAGCCGTGGGACGACACACCGCTGGTCGAGGCAATGGACCCGCTCTATCTCGCCGACGAGACCACCCTGGCCGCGCTGCTGGCGGAAGTGCCGGAGACGGTCCGCTCGGTCTTGCTGATCGCCCATAATCCCGGCCTGCATGCGCTGGCCCGGCAACTGGCCGCCTGCGGGGAGGTCGGAACGCCGTCCGCGGCGCTGGACGCGCGGTTTCCCACCGGCGCCCTGGCCGAATTTGCCCTGCAAAGCCGCTGGGACCGGCTGGGCGGGGCGCGGCTGATCCGCTTCTTGCTGCCCGACGCCGGTTCTTGACCCGCATCAATGCCGTCCGTCTCGCACCCGCGTTCCCTGACGCGGTCCGTAGCGGAGGCTTCTCATGCGGTTGCGCGATCTTCAGCTGGTTCTGGACGGCACCCCCCGCGACGCGGCACGCCTGCACGTAGCGCTGGACCTGGCCCGCGCCGCCGGCGCGCATCTGACCGGGCTGTGCCCGCTGGAATTGCTCCTGCCCGCGGATCTCGGCTTCGCCCTCGGC
>JAKAZJ010000461.1 GCA_021826565.1 Pseudomonadota bacterium
CCTGCTCGCCGGCGCCGGAGAGGATGCCGATCTGTTCCTTCGCGCGCTGGCGCAGGATCGGCGCCAGACCATGCGCGTGGCCGGCATCCTGGCCGTGGGCACGCGCCAGACCGGACGGCGCATCCAGGGCTGCCCGATTCTGGGTGGACTGGAGGACGCGCCAAGCGTGCTGGCCCGCCTCGCCGCCGAGGAGCGGCTGCCCCGCACCCTGGTGGTGGTCAGCGCCGAACTCCCCGGTCCCGCTTTGGCGCTGCTGGTGGAGCAGGCGGATCGCTGCGGGATGCTGATCCGACGCGCCCCGCAGCTGACCGCGCTGGACCCGGCCACGCGACCCCGCCCGCTGGAGCTCCGGCCGGTGGAAATCGACGACCTGCTCAACCGCGCCCAGATGCCGCTGGACCGCGAGGCGATGGCGCGCCTGGTGCAGGGGCGGCGCGTAATCGTCACCGGCGCCGGCGGCACGATCGGCTCCGAGCTTGCCCGTCAGATCGCCGCTTTGGGTCCGGAGCGCCTGATCCTGCTGGATAACGGCGAATATGCGCTGTGGCAGATCGATCTTGAGCTGGGCGAACGCCATCCCGCCGTCCCACGCCTGTCCGTGATCGCCGATGTGCGCGACGAGGCCCGCATCCGTGCCGTGTTCGCCGAGGCGCACCCGGAACTCGTGTTCCACGCCGCTGCGCTGAAGCATGTCCCGATGGTGGAAGCGAATCCGGCGGAGGGTCTGCTGTCCAACGCCGCCGGCACCCGCCATGTCGCGGACGCCGCCCGCGCCGCCGGGGCAAGCGCAATGGTGCTGATCTCCACCGACAAGGCGGTGAACCCGACATCGGTTATGGGTGCGTCGAAGCGCCTGGCTGAGATGTATTGTCAGGCGCTGGATATCGAGGCGCGCGCGCAGCGTGGCGGGATGCGTTGCATCACGGTCCGCTTCGGCAATGTGCTGGGCAGCACCGGGTCGGTCGTGCCGTTGTTCGCGCGCCAGCTTTCGCATGGCGGGCCGCTGACCGTCACCCATCCTGACATGCGGCGCTATTTCATGACGGTGCGCGAAGCGGTGGGCCTGGTGTTGCAGGCCACCGTGGTGGGGCTGGCCGATACGCCGCTGCCCTCGGGCGAACAGGGCGGGATTTTCGTCCTGGATATGGGCGAACCGGTGAAGATCGCCGATCTCGCCCGGCAGATGATCCGCCTGGCCGGGCTGCGCCCGGACGAAGATATCGAGATCCGCTTCACCGGCCTGCGCCCGGGAGAGAAGCTGTATGAGGAATTGTTCCACGGCCAGGAGCCGCCGGTCCCCACCGGGACCCTGGGCCTGCTGATGGCCGCCCCGCGCACCGCCGACCCCGCGATCGTCGGCCGCGCGATCGAGGAGATCGCATCCGCCTGCCGCGGCGGGCATACCCGACTGGCGTTGGAACAACTCGGCCGGCTGATCCCGGAATTCGCCCATAATGCCGACGGCCGTATGCCGCTGACAGGACAACCATGACCCCGATTCCGTTCCTGGACCTGAAAGCGCAGCAGGCGCGCATCGCCCCGGAACTGCGCCGGCGGCTGGACGCCGTGCTGGCGCATGGGCAGTTCGTACTGGGACCGGAGGTGGCCGAACTGGAAGGCGCGCTGGCCGCGTTCTGCGGCGCGGCGCACTGCGTCGCGGTCAGTTCCGGCACCGATGCGTTGCAGATCGCGCTGATGGCGGAGGGCGTCGGCCCCGGGGACGCGGTGTTCCTGCCCGCCTTCACCTACACCGCGACCGCCGAGGTGCCGTTGCTGCTCGGCGCCACTCCGGTTTTCGTCGATGTCGATCCGCGCAGTTTCCAAATCGACCCGGCGCACCTGGCCGCGCGGATCGAGGCGGTGCGGACGGCCGGGCGGCTGCGTCCGCGGGCGCTGATCGGGGTGGATCTGTTCGGCCAGCCGGCGGACTGGCCGGCGCTGCGCGCGATCGCGGCGCGCTGCGGGATGTTCACGCTGGACGATCTGGCGCAGAGCTTCGGCTGCACCCTGCATGGACGCGCGCTGGGGGCGGCGGCGGATGCGACCGCAACCAGCTTCTTTCCGTCGAAACCGCTCGGCGCCTATGGCGACGGCGGCGCGCTGTTCACGGAATCTGCCGATCGCGCCGCGCTGTTCCGCAGCCTGCGTACCCATGGCGAAGGCACCACGCGCTACGAGGTGCTGCGCACCGGCATGAACGGGCGGCTGGACACGATGCAGGCCGCGGTGCTGCTGGCCAAGCTGACCGTGTTCCGCGACGAACTGGCCGCGCGCGAACGCATCGCCCGATTCTACGACCGGCATCTGGGCAATCTGGTCGAAATCCCCGCGCGCGTGCCCGACAGCACCTCCGCCTGGGCGATCTACGCGGTGCTGCTGCGCGACGCAGCGGAACGCACCCGGGTGCAGGACAGCCTGCGTGCCGCCGGCGTGCCGACTGCGATCTACTATCCCCGCCCGCTGCACCGCCAGCCCGCCTATCAGGCGGCGCATGACGGCGCCGCGCTGCCGGTGTCCGAGGCGCTGGCGGAGCGGATCCTGGCGCTGCCGATCCACCCCGACCTGACCGAGGACGACACGGCGCGCGTCTGCGCGGCGATGGCGGCGGTATTGGGCTGACGCGACCTCGGTAGTTACCGATCGCGGCGTGACCTCAGCGCGTCTTGCCGCGTTTCCGGGCGCGTCGGGACCGGTATCCGTGGCGGCGCGTCACGGTTGAACGCGAGGCGAACGTGCCCGGGGACGCGACCCTGCTCGGCAGACTGTCCGAACCACAGGCCGGCTGCCATACGCGCGCACACGTTCAGTGCGGCCCCGCGGCCAGCAGGAACCGCGCCAGCGCCTGGCCCAGGCAGGCGGCAAGCCGCGCCGCAACCGCGGGGGCCGCGCCCGGCGGGGCGCGTTCGGGATCCAGGCCGTCACTTTCCACCCAGGCTTCCATCGTCGCGTAGCGCGGAAACAGCATCGCGTCCGGTGCGAGCGCGACCGCGCGCAGGACCGTCTCGTAGGGTTCCAGATCGATATTGGCGCGCAGAAAGCGGCTGAACTGCGGATCGATCAGCA
>JAKAZJ010000462.1 GCA_021826565.1 Pseudomonadota bacterium
GATACCGCTGGACGCGGCGAGGCCAGGCGAGGTCTGGATGCCGGCGTCCCCACGCGCCAAGCGCACCAGTACCACCACGGCGTAATCGGTCAGCTTGGAGAGCCTGAGCATGAAGATCCGGCCTCGGCGAATGGGGACCGTATGGGTCCTGATTGGAGGGACATGGCGTATCAAGCCGGGAGCGTCAAGGGGCGGAGGCTTGCTGATGCAGTGGCTTCCTGCACCTGGGATTTCGCGCCAAGGTAAGGAGCGAACCGGGCAAAGCGAATCGGCCTAAGCGTTACGCGCCGGGTCGGCGCGACGATGCGACGACCAGCGGCACCCCGTGCCGCACAACCCCCGGTGCGCCGAGCGGTGGGCCGGCGACGCCGTTCACCACCAGTTCGGTCCCGCCCGCATTCCCCGTGGTCAGCAGCAGCCCGGGCGCCGGCGGCACCAGCGTATCTCCCGCGTGCAGCAGCCGCGACAGCACCACCGTGCCATTCGCGTCAAGCAGGGAGACCCAGGCGTCGGCGGTAGCGCGGATCGCGATGTTCGCCGCATGGGAGGCGGCAAGGGCGGGGGAGGCGGCAACGGCGGGTGGCACGGCGTTGGCGGCCGGAGCCGGAGCGGGCGGCGCGGCCCGGGCGAGCGGTGGCGTGGCCGGAAGCGACGTGTCGACCGACGCTGTGTCGGCGGGGGTGCTGGTTCCTTCGGGCCCGATCACCGTTGGCCCGGCCCTGACCGGCTTGGGTTGGGCCGAGGCTTGTGCGGCAACCGGCGTGGCCACCACCGGTTTCGGCCCGGGTGCGGCCAGCGTAGGCTTGACCCCTGCCGCCATGGGGCTGACCGGTTCAGCTCTGACCGCCGGTTTTGCAACGTCCGCCGCCACGACCGCCGGCCGCGGCGCGGGTACGACCACCGCGAGCTTGCCCTCCTGCGCCGCCAACCTGGCCGATTTGGCTCCAACCGCAGGCTTCGCAAAGGTCGCCGCGACCACCGGGTTCGGCGCCGGTGCGATCAGCGCAGGTTTGGGGATCGACGGCGAGGGCGCGGCGGCCGGCTCCGGCCGCGCGATCGCGAGCTTTAGCGTTTGCGTCGGGTTTGGCTCGGGCACCCGATCCAGGAACACCGCCCCCAGCACCAGCACCGGAGCCGCCAGGACCGCAGCCCACACCAGAGCCGAATAGCGCGATCGCCCGCCCGGCGAGACGGGCGTTCCCCGCGACGCGACGGCGGAAGGCGGTGGAGGCATCGCGGGGGCAACCATGGGCGCCGCCACCGCCTCCCGCGCAGGCGCCGCGACCGGAACCGGTCGGACGGCTGGAGCCGGTCGGACCGCAACCGCATCGTCCTCCGGCAGACGCAGCGGCGAGACCTTGCGCAGCCGCGTGACCTCACCGGACAGCACGTCCAGCAGGGTGCGCAACGGCGCCAGGGCGTCGGCCGCCACCGTTGTGTCACTCCCGGCAGCGGCGCGTTCCAGCAGCGCAACGCGGTGGGCGAGCGCGGCCAGGCGCGGGTCCGTAGCAAATTCGGCTGGCCCCGGAGTTGACCCGGGCGCCGACCCGGGCGCCGATCCTGACGCCGACCCTGGGGGGACGCCCGACAGCAGGGCCGCTGGCGCACTGGCGCCAACCGCCGGCTCCGGCCACGCGCGGCGAGGCGCGGCACCGGCGCGGTGGAACCGGTCCAGATCCAGCGCCATCCGTCGCAGCAGTGTCACGTGCTCGGGTGGCGGGTCGGTTTCCAGCCGTTCGGACGGGCGAACCCAGCTTGCCAGAGTAGCAGCGTGGGCGAACAACCCGTCTCCCGGCGACGCGGCGGCGCCGGTCGCGGCTGCCCGCTGCTGTTCGGTTTCGTCCACCAAGTGCCCCCGCTGTCCCGACCGATCGCGCGCGGCAAGCGGCCTGGAGACGATCCTGCCGCAGAACCATCCACGTTGCAACCAAACCGCCGGGGCCGCGATGGATCAGGTCAACCGCGCGCCCACGCGCCGCGCCGTCGCCTCCCGCTGCGCCGTGATCGCCGCCATCGCCTCCCGCGCGGCCGCCACCACCGCGGCCGGCGCGCGGGCCGGGGTGCCGGCGTCGAAGGGCGGTTCCGGTGCGTATTGCATGAACAGTTGGATGCCCCGCGCCACGTCGTCGCCGCGCAGCAGTGCAGCGACGCGCAGCGCACCGTCGATCCCGGCGGTGACCCCGGCGGCTGAAACCAATGCTCCGTCGATGACCACCCGCGCATCCTCAGGGATCGCGCCGAAATAGCCCAGCAGATGGAACGCGGCCCAATGCGTGGTGGCGCGCCGGCCGCGCAGCAGACCGGCCGCGCCGCAGATCAGCGCCCCGGTGCACACCGAGAACACGATCCGCGCACCCCCGGCCTGACGGCGGATCCAGTCCAGCACGATCGCGTCCTCCATCAGCGCCTCCTGCCCATACCCACCCGGAACGTGCAGCAGATCGAGTGCCGGGGCCTCCGCCAGGGTAGCGTCCGGGGTCAGACGCAGCCCGCGCACATCGCGCACCGGGGCCAGGCTGGGGGCATACAGGCGGTAGGTCGCGTTCGGCACACGGGCGAACACTTCGAACGGACCGGTCAGGTCGATCTGATCGAGGCCCTCGAACAGCAGCGAGCCGATCTGGAGGGGCGTTTCGGGGGGCAGCATGGCGTGACCTTTCGCGGGGGATGGACAGCGACAGGGTAGCGCGGCACGGTCTGGCCGAAATGCCAGATTCCCCTCATTTCCCGCCAAACGCGCCGCGTGTTGTGACGCTGCTCGCGTTTCCGTCGGTCCAGTTGCTGGATGTGGCCGGACCGTTGCAGGTCTTCGCCACCGCCAACGAGACCCTGGCCCGCGACGGCCTACCCCCGGCCTATGCGCCGCGCCTGGTGGCGGCCGGCGGCGGGGAGATCGCGACTTCCTCGGGGCTGAGGCTGGTGGCCGCGCCGCTGCCGGACGCGGCGGACCCGATCGACACATTGCTGGTGGCCGGCGGCCCGGGCGTGCGCGCGGCAGCGGGGGATGCGGCGCTGGTGGCCTGGGTGCTGGCGCGGGCGGGAACGACCCGGCGCGTGG
>JAKAZJ010000463.1 GCA_021826565.1 Pseudomonadota bacterium
GAAACGACGGCGCTGGCGGCGCGTGCCGAATTGATCGGCACCTTCCTGGCGCGCGAGAATCCGCCCCTCGCGCTGCGCCCGATCGCAGCCACCGCGCATGTGCACGGCCATTGCCACCAGAAATCCTTCGGCGCCTTCGCCCCCGCCCTGGCCGCGCTGCGGCGCATCCCGGAGCTGAAGGTGCGGCCGATCGCATCCTCCTGCTGCGGCATGGCGGGCGCGTTCGGCTATCAGGCCGAAACCCAGGACGTCTCCCGCGCCATGGCCGAGGCCGGGCTGCTGCCGGCGCTCGCCGCCGCCGCGGCCGAGGATATCGTGGTGGCCGACGGGACGTCCTGCCGCCACCAGATCCGCGATCTGGCCGGGCGCACCGCCATCCACTCGATCCAGTTGCTGGAGCGCGCGCTTGCCTGATCCGATCGCCTCCGCCGAAGCCGTGGCCGCCACCCTGGCGGCGATCCGCGCGCGCGCGCCGCTGGTGCACAACATCACCAATTTCGTGGTCACCAACAGCACCGCCAATGCGCTGCTGGCGGTGGGCGCCTCGCCGGCGATGGTGGAAGGCGCGGACGAGGTCACGGCGTTCGTCGCCATCGCCGATGCGCTGGTGGTCAATCTGGGCACTTTGTCGCCGCCGCGCGCGGCGGTGATCCGCGCCGCCGTGGCCGCGGCGCGCGCGGCCGGCACGCCCTGGGTGCTGGATCCGGTGGCGGTGGGCGCGATCCCGACGCGGGCGGCGCTGGCGCGCGAGCTTTTGGCGCTGGGGCCGGCGGTGGTGCGCGGCAACGGCTCGGAGATCGCGGCCCTGGCCGGCGCGGCGGCCGGGTCCGGGCGGGGGGTGGATTCGAACGCCGACGCCGGCGCGGCCCCGGAAGCCGCGCGGCGCCTGGCGGCGCGGACCGGCGTGGTGGTGGCGGTCACCGGGGCGGTGGATTACGTCACCGACGGGACCCGCATGATCGTGCTCGGCAACGGCCATCCGATGATGACGCGGGTCACCGGCATGGGCTGCACCGCGACCGCGCTGATCGGCGCGTGTCTGGCGGTGACGGCCGATAATCTGGCCGCCGCGGCGCATGGGCTGACCCTGCTGGGCGTGGCGGCGGAACTGGCCGCGCCGGACGCGGCGGGTCCGGGATCGTTGCAAATCGGGATTCTGGATCGGCTGTTCGCGCTGGACGCGGCACAGATCGCGCGGCTGGCGCGGATCAGCACCGAAGGATGATTGGTCGGAGTGAGAGGATTCGAACCTCCGGCCCCTGCGTCCCGAACACAGTGCTCTACCAGGCTGAGCTACACTCCGACCGAGGCGCGGACGCCGCGGAGGCGCCGATATAGCCACCGCCGCCCCGCCCCGCAAGACGCGCCCGCGAACCCAGGTTATACCGGCGCATAGCGCAGGAGCCGCCCCCCATGTCCGATCCCGTCTGGCGTTCGATGCTGTTCGTGCCCGCCACCGCGCCCCGCTTCGTCGCCGGCGCGGCGGATCGCGGCGCGGACGCGATCATCCTCGATCTGGAAGACGCCGTCGCCGCGTCCGAAAAACCCCGCGCCCGCACCCTGCTGGAAGCCGCCATCCCGCAGGTTTCCCGCCGCGGCGCCGACGTGCTGATCCGCGTCAACCGCCCCTGGCGCATGATGGTGCGCGATATCGAAGCCGCGGTGCTGCCCGGAATCGCCGGCCTGGTCCTGACCAAGGTGGACGATCCCGAACATGTCCGCGCCGCCGCCGAGATGGTGGCGGAACTGGAAGCCGAACGCGGCCTGCCCCCGGGCGGCATCCGCTTCCTGGTGCTGGTCGAGACCGCCGCCGGCTTCTTCCGCATGGAGGCGATCGCGCGCGCCCATCCGCGCATCGTCGCGATGAGCCTGGGCGCCGAGGATTTTGCCCTGTCGGTGGGGATGCGCGCCGAAGCCGACGGGCTGCTATATCCCAAGCAGCACATGCTGTTCGCCGCCCGCGCCGCCGGCGTGATGCCGCTGGGGTTTGTCGGCTCGATCGCCGATTTCCGCGACCAGGACGCGTTCCGCGTGATCGTCCGCCGCTCCGCCCGGCTGGGCTTCGTCGGCGCGTCCTGCATCCATCCGTTGCAGGTCGCGGTGCTGAACGAGTGTTTCTCCCCCGATCCGGCCGAGGTGGAACGCGCCGGACGCATGGTGGCCGCCTATGACGCCGCGCTGGAAGCCGGCCACGGCGCGGTGCAGTTCGAGGGCGCGATGATCGACGTGCCGGTGGTCGATCGCGCCCGCGCGCTGCTGGGGCGCGATGCCGCGGTGCGGGCGCGGCTGGCGCGGGCGGGCTGATGGTCGCGCGCGCCGATCTGCTGTGGCTGGGCGTCGGCGCGGGGCTGGCCGGCGGGCTGGTGGGCGGGATGCTGCTGGGCGTCGGGATCGGGCTGGTGCTGGCGGGCGCACACTGGGGGCTGGCGCTGGCGCTGGCCGGGGTGCCGGTCTCGGCGCTGCCCGGGCTCGGCATGGCGCTGCGCCTGATGCGGTATGAGACACCGCTGTAACCACGCCACCGCCAATCTGCCGGGGAACGGCGGTGCCGCACGCCGCCCCTCCCGCGGGAGCTACGCCGGTGAGTTACTTTCTCAGCCTGATCCCAGCCTTGCTGATGTGGGAATATGTGTCGGTCAAGGTCAATCTCCGGCTTGACCGCAAGACCCGCAAGCGCCTGTTCCGGATCGGCTTTCTGACCGCTCTGGCGGCCGGCGCGCTGGAATACCCGCTCGATGGCGTGGTTGCCCCCCTGGCGTTCGCGCCGCTGACCGGGCTGGCGCTGAAGGCGATCCTGGTCGGCGTGATCGAGGAAGGCACGAATTTCGTCGGCCTGCTGTTCCTGGCCGACCGCAGGCAGATCAGCGCGATCGGCCCGGCCGCGGCGATTCCGCTGGCGGCCGGCATCGGCATCGGCTTCGCGCTGTTCGAGAACATCTTCTATCTCGGCGCCGCCGCGCTGCACGGCACCGTGATGAGCACGGCGCTGATGCGCGCGTTCACCGCGATCCCGGGACACGCACTGGACGGCATGGCGATGGGTGCGTTCTATTGCCT
>JAKAZJ010000464.1 GCA_021826565.1 Pseudomonadota bacterium
GCCGATCGCCTGCCGCCTGTATCTGCCGCATGAGTGGGTCGATGACCCCGACCGGCGCGCGCAGGCGGGCGTGCCCGATGATGTCGTGTTCCAGACCAAGCCGCAGATCGCGCTTGACCAACTGCGTGCCGGCCGCGCGGCCGGGATTGACGCTGCGGTCGTGCTGGCCGACGCGGGATACGGCAACGACACCGACTTCCGTGATGGCATCACAGAACTCGGCCTCGCCTATGCCGTCGGCATCCAGTCCACCACCAGCCTGTGGCCGCCCGGGATGGAACCGCTGCCGCCGAAGCCATGGAGCGGGCGCGGTCGTCCGACGTCTGCGATCCGTCGTGACGGAGCGCATCAGCCGATCCCGGCCAGGCAACTGGCGCTCGATCTTCCCAAAAAGGCGTGGCGGCGGGTCACCTGGCGCGAAGGGACCAACACCAAACTCGCTTCGCGGTTTGCCGCCGTGCGGGTCCGCCCGGCGCATCGCGATTATCAGCGCTCCACGCCGCGCCCCGAGGAATGGTGCCTGATCGAATGGCCGGCGGGCGAACCCGAGCCGACGAAATACTTTCTGTCCACACTGCCAGAAAACATCACCCGGCGAGCCCTGGTCAACGCCACCAGGCTGCGCTGGCGGATCGAGCGGGATTACCAGGACCTCAAGCAGGAACTTGGGCTTGGCCATTACGAGGGACGAGGGTGGCGTGGCTTTCACCATCACGCCACGCTGTGCATCGCCGCTTACGGATACCTCCTCTCCGAAAGGGGAGCGATTCCCCCCTCAGGACCACGCAACGCCGTTCCTATCAAACAACATCCCCTGCCCGGAGGTTATCGACCACGCGGATCCCCCGATCAGGCCTGAGCGTCACATCGCGAACTCCATGACGTCTGTCCGCGTCGCTATCGCCCGCGCCATCGCTCGCACGCTCCCGCGCTGCCCCTGCTGCCAGCAGACCACTCGCCGCATGACCTTGTGACACAGTAAGATTAAGCGTCCCTCTCGACTCCTTTTCCCAGTCGCGACTCGCTCCAAATCCCGTGGTCGGACGCACGCACGCGACCGCGTGAAGCTCGCTATCCGGCATCTGCCCTCCGGCTGGCAGCCGGCCCGTGCCGAATCGGGCCCCATTTGGGAATGCGATGCGGAAGCCCCAATCTTGCGGGCACGCACCGCGCCCGGCTTGCCCCATCCCGGCCTCTGCTGCTGGCCGGCTTTCGCCCTTTGGGAACGCACCGTTGGGAAGGACCGTGATCCATCGCCACGTAGCCGCTACCTCAAAACAGGTCCGACAGCTTCTTGGCCCCCAGCAGCTTTGCGAGCGTGGTGTAGCGAGGCCCCTGCATCAGGCCCTGGGCGGCATCGGCAAAGGGGATTGGACCGATGGGCTTGGCCGGCTCCGAGAAGACCAGACGGTACTTACCTTCCTCGCCGTAGGGTTCGATCGCGGCGACAGGGGCGTAGTGCGTCACCGCGGATACGGGCTTGGTTTGATACGCAGCGATATATTTGATCTTCTGCAACATGCCGCCGGAGATGCGTATCGCATACCAGCAGTTCTCCTTCAGGAACACGTCGCTGAAGCCATCCTCCTGGGCCGGGACCACCACCACGACGTCTGATTGATGCTTGGTCTCCACGCCCGCCGCCTGCGTCACACCCGGCACATGGGGCGTGGCGACCGCCTTTGGCTCCTCGAAAGCGCGCAGCCCCATGATCGGCAGGGCCTGAAGGATTTCACGCAAAAAGGCTCGGCTGTCGGCGCGTTCCGCCTCGCTCAAAGGGGGTTCACCGGGCTCGTTGCCGTTGTCGAGATGGCTGCGGCCGGCTTTCTTGGCCTGGCCGATCAACGCCTGCTCCAACCACCGTATGTGCGCCTTGTTGAGACCGGAATTGGAGGTGACGAAGACGTACCCCTGGGTCCAGAAATCCTTCTTCTGGAAATGGCTTTCAATGCGGTCACGAACGACGTCCCCCTCGCCGATGTACAGCGTGGGCAGGTCTTCATCACCTTCCTTGTATCCGACCAGCACGTAAACGCCGGTGCGCACGAGTTCTGGGCGCTGGCGCGCAGCGGCCCACTGTTCTCGAGGAAACACGACACCGACACCGGTCCAGTTCATCCGATCGACGAGCCGAACCCCCTCGGGGTCGCCATCGGCGACGAAGATGCGAATTGTGAACGGGTCGCTCATTAACGAAGTCTCCGGACGGACTCTAAGACGCCCGCCGTTTGGCGGCATAAGCCGCTATAGCGCACGCGACCTGAAAATCGATCAGAGCCACCACGTCCTCCATCGCCCGGGCGGTCGGGTCGTTTGATGCGTCGTCTGCTGTCGGCCACAGTGCCGCGCCTTCGTCATGACAAGCGGCGCCGTCTGGCGCCGGCTTGTCCCCCTCCGCCGCCGCCCCTACCTTCCCCGCACCGGCACAGGAGCGGGCACATGGCGGATGAGGCACCGGGCAGGCCACGGGAAAAGCTGATCGCGCGCAAGCAGGACTGGGCGCGCGACGGCCGGCTGCTCACCGGCACCACCGCCGATCCCGCTACCGTCCGCCTGCCGCCCGGACAGCGCGAGGTTTCCGACTGGCCGGTGCTCGATCTCGGCATCCAGCCGGAGGTGACGGCGGCGGCGTTCCGCCTCGATCTCGACGGCGCGGTCGCCCAGCCGCTCCGGCTCACGCTCGCCGATTTCATGGCGCTGCCGCAGACCGACAGCGTGTCGGGCATGCATTGCCTGACGCAGTGGACACGCGACGACAACCGCTGGCCGGGGGTCGCCGCGCGCGAATTGCTCGCCCGCGCGCAGCCGAAGCCGACCGCGCGGCATGTGATCTTCCACGCCCATGACGGCTACACGACCAATGTGCGGCTGGATCAGTTCGATCAGCCGGACGTGTTCCTGGTGCATCGCTGGAACGGCGCGCCGATCCCGCGCCTGCATGGCGGGCCGGTGCGGGTGCTGATTCCGCGGCTGTATCTGTGGAAATCGGCGAAATGGGTGTGCCGCATCGAACTGGCCAGCATCGACCGCCCCGGCTTCTGGGAAACCCGCG
>JAKAZJ010000465.1 GCA_021826565.1 Pseudomonadota bacterium
TCCAGCTGGCAGTCGGTGGCCTGATCCGGGGCCGGGGCGGCCGGGGCTGGGGGATCCGGGGGGGCGGTATCGGACATGGGGTGGACCAAGGGAGCGGCGGCAGGTGAAGAAACCGCTAACGCGGCAGGCGGGGTGATGCCCGGCCGGGGCTGCGACAGGTGAGCGTTCGGTAATCCCCCATTGCGTTGCGGCGCGAGACCCGTCACAAAGTGGGGGCCAGACGCCCGGAAACCGCGCGACATCTGGCACGTTGTTTGCGTAAACTTGGGCGGGGCGGTATCTGCTCCAGGCAGTCCAGACTGGGCTGCTCCATATCCGAAGGGGTACAGGAATGATCACACGTCGGGCTGCGGCCCAATTGCTTGCCTCGACCGCCGCCGCCGCCGCGTTGGGCGCCGGTCCCGCGGTCGCCGCGACGGACAAGACCATCGTGATCGGTGTGCATCTGCCGATCACCGGCGCGGACGCGCAGGGCGCGCTGCGCATCCTGCATGGCGCGCAGTTGGCGTTCGACCAGGCGAATGACGCGAACGCGGTCCCGGGCTACACGTTCAAGGTGGACGTGTTCAACAACGCCACTGCCACCGCGGGCCAATACGATCCTGCCCAGGCCGCGACCAACGCGCGCAAGATGGTGGCGGATCCCCGCCTGGTGGCCGCGATCGGCCCGGAAATGAGCGGCGACGGCAAGGCGCAGGCACCGATCCTGAGCGAGGGCGGTCTGGCGACGATCACGCCCGCGTCCACCAACCCCGACATCACCAACCCGAAATTTGCCGCCGAGTTCATGCCGGCGGGCAAGCCGATCTATTTCCGCACCGTCACCACCGACGCCTTCCAGGGCCCGGAGATGACGATGTTCTATGCCAAGAAGCTGGGTGTGAAATCGGTCTATATCCTGGACGACAGCGGCGCCTATGGCGTGGGGCTGGCCGATGCGTTCGAGGGGCAGGCGAAGAAGATCGGCATGAACGTCATGGGCCGCGATCGGCTGGACCCGAAGAATGCCGATTACAGCACCACCCTGACCAAGATCAAATCCATGAACCCGCAGGCGCTGTATTTCGGCGGCGTCGATCAGGCCGGGGTGAAGCTGGTAAAGCAGGCGTATCAGATCATTCCCAAGATGATCAAGGGCGGCGGTGACGGCATGGTGGCCCCCGATATCCTGACCGCGGCGGGGTTCCCCGCGGCCGAGGGCTGGTATGCGACCATCGCTGCCCCGCATCTGGTCGGCAGCCCGGCCGCGCAGGGCGTGATCCGCGCCTACAAGGCCAAGTTCGGCATGGGTCCGGACGATTATGCGCTGACCGCCTATGACGCCGGCCTGATCATCATCGGCGCGGTGAAATCGTTGGTGGCGGCGAAGAAGCCGATCACCAAGGCGACCATGCAGGCAGCGATTGCGGTGTCCAAGACGCCCACCATCCAGGGCGTGGTCGCGTTCGACAAATACGGCGACATGGTCAGCCACACCGTCAGCGTCTATCAAATCCGCAAGGACACATCGAAGCCGCTGGATGACATGATCGCGCAGTATCACTATCTCGGCACCGCGCCGCAGGTGTGATGCCGCGCCCATGACCTTTTCGGCGCTGCTGCTCCAGCAGACGATCAACGGCGTGAGCCTGGGGGCGATGTATGCTTTGCTCGCCCTCGGCTTCACCCTGATCTACGGCATCCTCGAGCTGATCAACTTTGCCCATTTCAACGTGTTCATGGCGGGCTCGTTCCTGGCGCTGTGGGTGCTGCAGGGCTTCGGCCTGACCGGGCAGACGGTGATCCTGACCGGCCTGCCGCTGATCGGCGTGCTGCTGGCGGCGCTGGTCGTCACCATGACCGGCTCCGGTTTGCTGGGTGTGGCGATCGAGCGGGTGACGTTGCGGCCATTACGCAACGTCACCGGCCCGGCCGCCATGATCACCACCATCGGCGTGTCCTATGTGCTGTTCAACGTGATCCTGCTGCTGACCAGCGCGCAGACCCTGAATTTCCCGAACCCGCTGCCGCCGCTGCACTGGACCGTGGGCGGCGCAGTGGTAACCCTGCAGGAAGTGCTGATCTGGATCGTCGCGCCGCTGTTGATGCTGGGGTTGTGGGTGTTCGTGCAGAAATCCCGCCTCGGCAAGGCGATGCGCGCCACTGCGCAGGACCCGGAAGCGGCACGAATGATGGGGGTGGAGGTCGATAAGGTCATCATGACCGCATTCTTTCTTGGTTCCGCGCTGGCGGGCGCGGGCGGGATGATCTTCGGGCTGTACTACAATTTTACCAGTTTTCTGATCGGCTTCACCGCCGGGCTGCGCGCCTTTACCGCCGCCGTCCTGGGCGGGATCGGGAATGTTCCCGGCGCCATGGTCGGCGGCTTCGCGATCGGACTGATCGAGGCCTATAGCGGCCAGTTCATTGCCACCGAATGGTCGGACGTGATCATCTTCTCGATGCTGGTTCTGGTCCTGGTGTTCCGCCCGGCCGGGCTGTTCGGGCGCCTCGCGCCCAACAAATCCTAGCCGGAGATCGAGATGCCCTCCGGTACGGTTGCCACCGCGTTGACCCGTCCCTTTGCCGCCGTGCCCGAGGCGCGCCGTCGTGGCGCCGCGATCGCCGCCCTGGCCGCCTGCGCGGTGCTGTATCCGGTCGTGTTTCCGAACCAGGCGAATATCGACAGCCTGGCGAACGCGGCGATCTATGCCTCGCTCGCGCTGGGGCTGAACATCGTGGTGGGGTTCGCCGGGCTGCTGGACCTTGGTTATGCCGCGTTCTTCGCCATCGGTGCCTATGTCTATGGCATCCTGAATTCGTTCCAGCTCCATCCCGCCTGGGGGCCGTTCTGGGTGCCGCTGCAACATCTGGGGCTGGTGTTGCCGTTCCCTGGCGATTCCGGTGGCCAGGTGGTGCATTTCACTCTGTCCTTTTGGATCGGCGTGCCGCTGGGCGCGGTGGTCGCGGCCGGCTGCGGCATGGCGTTCGGCGCGCCCACGTTGCGGCTGCGCGGCGATTACCTGGCGATCGTCACGTTGGGCTTCGGTGAGATCGTGCCGATCGTGTTCC
>JAKAZJ010000466.1 GCA_021826565.1 Pseudomonadota bacterium
CTGGACGGCCAGATCGCCCGTGCGCCCAGCTTCTTCGACGCCCGTCCGGTGCTGCTGGACCTGGGCTTGCTGCCGCCGGAGCAGCCGGACGTGGCGGAACTTCTGGACGCGATTGCCGGCCGCGGCGTGCGCATCATCGGCACCGAAGGGGCGCATAAATCCTGGCCCGGCGTGGCGAAATGGGGTGGCGGTCTGGGGCCGCCACCGCCGGCGGGCGCGGCGCCGCCCCGCGCCGGCAAGGCGATCGAGATTCCGGACGAACGCAAGCCGCCCGCGCCATCCGCCGAGGCACCGGTGGTGGTGCCGGCCACGCTGCTGATCGACCGACCGGTGCGGTCCGGTCAGTCCATCGTGCATGAAGCGGGCGACGTGACCGTGCTGGGTGCGGTCGCCTGGGGGGCGGAAATCATCGCCGGCGGGTCCATCCATGTCTATGGCGCGCTGCGCGGCCGGGCGATCGCCGGGCTGGCCGGCAACCGTGCCGCGCGCATCTTCTGCCGCCGGCTGGAAGCGGAGTTGCTGGCGATCGATGGCGTCTATCGTACCGCCGAAGACATGGAGCCGGCACTGGCCGGCAAACCGGCGCAGGCCTGGCTGGAGGGCGAGACCATGCTGCTCGCCTCGCTCGATTGAACTGAGACTTTGGGAAAGGAAACGACACGATGGCGCAGGTCGTTGTGGTGACTTCGGGCAAGGGGGGCGTGGGCAAGACCACCTCTACCGCCGCGCTGGGCGCCGCGCTCGCACAGGGCGGGGAGAATGTGGTCGTGGTCGATTTCGATGTCGGCTTGCGCAACCTTGATCTGGTGATGGGCGCGGAACGGCGCGTGGTCTTCGACCTGGTCAACGTGGTGCAGGGCGACGCGAAGCTGGCGCAGGCGCTGATCCGCGACAAGCGGCTGGAAAATCTGTCGCTGCTGCCGGCGTCGCAGACGCGCGACAAGGATGCGCTGACGTCGGAGGGCGTGGAGCGGATCATCGGCGAGCTGCGCGAGAAGTTCGACTGGATCCTGTGCGACAGTCCGGCCGGGATCGAGCGTGGCGCGACCCTGGCGATGCGCCATGCCGATCTGGCGGTGGTGGTGACGAACGCGGAAGTCTCGTCGGTGCGGGATTCGGATCGTATCATCGGGTTGCTCGATTCCAAGACCGAGAAGGCCGAAAAGGGCGGACGCATCGCCAAGCACCTGCTGCTGACCCGCTATGACGCGGGGCGCGCGGCGCGCGGCGAGATGCTGAAAGTGGACGACGTGCTGGAGATCCTGTCGATCCCGCTGCTTGGGATCATTCCGGAAAGCCAGGACGTGCTGCGCGCGTCCAATCTGGGCGCGCCGGTTACCTTGGCCAACCCGACCTCGGCGGCGGCGCGGGCCTATGCGGAAGCGGCGAAGCGGCTGAAGGGCGAACAGATCCAGATCACGCTGCCGGCGGCCGAATCCCGCGGTTTCCTGGGCAAGCTGTTCGGACGGAGGGCGGTGGCGTGAACCTGCTGTCCCTGTTCCGCCGGCGCGAATCCGCCCCGGTGGCGCGCGAGCGGCTGCAGATCTTGCTGTCGCATGAGCGGATGATGGTCGGCGGCTCCGACCTGATCGCGGTGTTGCAGGAAGAAATCCTGGCGGTGATCGCCAAGCATGTGACCCTGGATCGGGACAAAGTGCAGATCAAGCTGGATCGCGGCGATCCCGTCTCCACGCTGGAAATCGATGTGGAGGTGCCGTCCTTGCCGCTGACCGGCGCGCGCGCGCGCGCGGGTCTGGGTGCCGTGGCGGCGCGTCCGTGAACCGTCCCGCGCCGGGACGCCGCGCCGAGTACCGGTGGTTCCACGACATCACCACGCGCTGGATGGACAACGATGTCTTCCGGCATGTCAACAACGTCAACTATTTCTCGTTCTTCGACACCGCGGTGACCTATTTCGAGATGTCGCGCGGCGTGGTGGACCTGCTGGACGGGCCGGTGCATTGTGTGGTGGCCGAGGTGGCGTGCCGCTACCTGAGCTCGATCGCCTGGCCGGATCGGGTCTGCGTTGGCGTGCGGGTGGCGCGGCTGGGCGGCAGCTCGGTGCGCTATGAGATCGGGATCTTCCGCAACGATGACGACCTGGCCGCGGCGGAGGGGCATTTCGTGCACGTGTTCGTGACCCGGGGGGATCAGCGGCCGACGCCGATCCCGCCGCCGGCACGGGAAATTCTGCAATCGATCGCCGTCTGACGGCGATCACCGAGGGAGCAAACGAATGGATCTTGGCATCAGGGGCCGCAAGGCGATCGTCTGCGCGGCATCGAAGGGGTTGGGGCGGGCGTGCGCGTTCTCGCTGGCGCGGGAAGGCGTGGAACTGGTCATCACCGCGCGCGGCGCCGAGGCGCTGGAAGCGACGGCCGCCGAGATCCGCGCCGCGACCGGGGTGAAGGTCACGACCGTTGCTGGCGATATCACCTCTGAAGCCGGGCGTGCAGCGGCGCTGGCTGCCTGCCCGGCGCCCGATATTCTGGTGAACAACGCCGGCGGCCCGCCGCCGGGCGATTTCCGCGACTGGGGGCGAGACGAGTGGATCAAGGCGCTGGACGGTAACATGCTGACACCGATCTTCCTGATCAAGGCGGTGGTGGACGGGATGATCGGGCGCAAATTCGGGCGCATCGTGAACATCACCTCGGCATCGGTGAAATCACCGATCCCGCAACTGGGCATGAGCAACGGTGCACGCGCGGGGCTGACCGGGTTTGTTGCCGGCCTGGCGCGGCAGGTGGCGAAGCATAACGTGACCATCAACAACCTGCTGCCCGGCCCGTTCCTGACCGACCGGCTGCGCAGCGGCGCGGCCTTCGCGGCGCAGAAGGCCGGGCGCCCGGTGGATGAGGTACTGGCAGAACGGGGCAAGGAGAATCCTACCGGGAGGGTGGGCGATCCGGCGGAATTCGGTGAGGCCTGCGCGTTTCTGTGCGCTGCGTCCTCGGGGTATATCGTCGGGCATAATCTGCTGCTGGACGGTGGGGCGTTCAACTCGTCGATTGCGTAGTTCGGGACGGCCGGCGCGCGCCGCCGGCCG
>JAKAZJ010000467.1 GCA_021826565.1 Pseudomonadota bacterium
GTCTTGCCCCGGCCTCACCTAGTCATCACGAAATCGATACGAGAGGGCCGACGGTCAGAGATTTCGCCGGCTGGTACGACGGTTCGCGAATGAACGCCAGCCAGCCGCCGAATCCGGAGAAGACCCGCGCTATTGCAGCGGATATTCATTCGAAAGTGCGATCGATTTTCCCGCCCGGCGCGCGGCGCTACGCCTCCATCACCGCCACGCCTTCGGTCCGCGCGGCCCGTGCCAGCGCCGCATCCAAGGTCGCCAGTTCCGCGGTGTGCTCGCGTGCCAGCGCCAGATAGGCGGCGTCGTAGGCACTGAGTTTGTGCCCGCGCGCCAGCGCCAGGACCAGCGCGTCCTCCGCCGGCGGCAGCACCGTGATCGGCAGGCGGCGCAGCGCGGTCAGGAACGCGGCGGACAGCGATTCCGTCAGCCGCCCGCGCCGTTCGTTCACCACCACGATGTTGCGCAGCTCATACCACCAGATCGCCGGGACCACGGCGCTGTCCTGGCGCAGGCGTTGCAGCGCCGCGGCCGCCACCGGATGGTCTTCATCATCGAACGCCCAGCTCGCCGCCACCGAGGCGTCCAGGACGAAGACCATCAGACACGCCGGCCTTCGTCGCGCGCCGCCAGCAACGCGGCGGCCGTGATCCGTCCGGTGCGGCGGCGCAGCGCGATGATGGCGGCAATCGCCTGGTCGGTGGCCGCGGCGCGCTGGTCGCGTTCCGGCACCAGCCGGGCGATGGGGCGGCCGTGGCGGGTGATCACCAGGGTCTCACCGTGCTCCACATCGTCCAGCAGGGCGGGAAGATGGGTCTTGGCCTCCGAGGCCTGGATGTCGCGCATGGGATCATTCCGATTGGTCGATTAACCTGGTCGATATAACGCCGCCGCGTCCCCGATGTCCAGCCCCGCGTTGCATCCCCCCCCTGACCCGATACAACCCGGCGCGACATGAGCAAGCGCAGCCAGGCCCTGGACGACGCCCATCGCCGCGCCACCGCGCTGCACGCCGCCGGACGTCTGGCCGAGGCCAAGCAGCGGTATCGCCAGATCCTGGCCGCCGCCCCCGACCATGCCGCCACAAGCCACATGCTGGGCGTCCTGGCGCTGCAAACCGGCCATCCCGCCGACGCCCTGCGCGCGCTTGACGCCGCGCTCGCCGCCGACCCCAGGCCGGCCCTGGTCCACGCCAACCGTGCCAACGCCCTGCTCGCGCTGAACCGGCCCGCCGAGGCCGAAGCCGCGTGCCGCGAGGCGCTGCGTCGCAAACCGACCGCCGCCGAGCCCTGGGCCAGCCTGGGTCACGCCCTGTCCGACCAGGGCCGCGCCACCGAGGCCATCGCCGCCTACCAGCGGGCGCTTGTTTTGAACCCGCGCCTGCCGGAGCTGCACACCGGTCTCGGGATGGCGTTGCACGACGCGGCCCGCCTGGCCGAAGCCGAGGCGGCGTTCGCCGAGGCCGCGCGGCGTGCCCCGGGCGATCCGATCGCCGCCGGCAACCTGGCCGGCGTGTTGAAGGACCGGGGCCGCCTGGCCGAAGCCGAGGCCGCCTACCGCGCCATCCTCGCCCGCCACCCGGACGACGCCGGCGCCCATCTGAACCTTGGTATCCTGCTGCTGCTCACCGGGCGTTACGCCGCGGCCTGGCCGGAATGGGACTGGCGCTTCCGCGCCGAGGCCACCGCCCGCCCGCTCCCCGGCCGCCGCTGGACCGGCGAGGCCCTGGCCGGCCGCACGCTGCTGGTCGCCGCCGAACAAGGCATGGGCGACCTGATC
Organism: Pseudomonadota bacterium; assembly: GCA_021826565.1. The sequence goes on from JAKAZJ010000467.1 coordinate 1,771, forward strand.
CATTTTGCCCGCTTCCTGCCGCTTCTGCCGCGCGACGGGCGCGTGGTGTTGGAGGCGCATCCGCCGCTGACCCGCCTGCTGGGCACGCTGCAAGGCGTGGACATGATCGTGCCCCTGGGCAATGCGCTGCCGCCGGCGGAACTGCATTGCCCGATCATGTCCCTGCCGCGCTATCTGCCGCTGGCGGCGCAACCGGAACAGGCGACCGCACCTTATCTGTCCGCCGACCCGGCTGCGGTTGCGGCCTGGCGGGCGCGGCTGGCCACGCTCCCGGGGCGGCGCGTGGGGCTGGCCTGGGCGGGCAATCCGGGACGGGTGCGAATGGACCGGCGGCGGTCGATCCCACCCGCGCTGCTGGCGCCGCTGGGGGCGGTACCCGGCGTCTCGTTCGTGTCGCTGCAAAAACCTTTGCCGGAGCACGCGCCCGAGGCGCCGGCGCTGTTCGATCCGGCCGCCGGGCTTGGTGATTTCGCGGACACCGCGGCGCTGATCATGGCGCTCGATCTGGTGATCGCGGTCGATACGGCGGTGGCCCATCTCGCCGGGGCGCTGGGGCGCCCGGTGTGGTTGCTGAATCGGTTCGATACCGATTGGCGCTGGGGCCTGGGGCACGACGACAGCGCGTGGTACCCGTCGCTGCGCCAGTTCCGCCAGCCGCGACCCGGCGACTGGCCCGCCGTGGTGGCCGCGGTCGCGGCGGCGCTGCGGGCGGAGTGACGCGCTCCCCGAAGCGGCGGCGTACCGGGGCCGTGCCTCATTCCGCCCGCAGCGCTGCCCGCGTCGCCGCCACGCCCGCCGGGTCTTCGGCCGCGGCCAGGCGCGCGGCGGCAAGCCGGGCGAACTGACGCAGCAGCGCGGTGCGCCGCGCCGGGGCCAGGCGGTGGATCGGCGGCGGGCGGATCAGTTCGGCATCCAGGCCCACGCTCACGATCAGCCCGGCCGCGTCGGGCAGCAGGGATTGCGGGAAATCCTCGGCCACGGCGAAGCACAGCGCATCGGCGAAGTCGCGGTACTCGGGCCATTTGGCGTCGGTCTGGAAGTCGCGCACGCCGGATTTGATCTCGATGCAGACGAAGCTCCCATCCGCGGTCAGGGCCAGGATGTCGGCGCGGCGCGCGTTCGGCAGGCTCACCTCATGCAGCGGCGCCCAGTCCAGCCGCAGGCAGAGCCGCGCGGTGGCGCGGCGGATCGTCAGCGCCGGTTCATGGGGGGGAATCAGAACCGTTCTTCTCCGCGCTGTCGTCCGGGATCGGGGAAATCGCGGGTCAATGCGGC
>JAKAZJ010000468.1 GCA_021826565.1 Pseudomonadota bacterium
CGGCGTGATCCCGGCCGCGACCACGGCGCGGTAGAAGCCCGCGATCTCGTCCAGCGCGTCTTCCAGCGCATACGGGCGTTCGATCCAGCAATCGCCCAGGTCGCGCACTCGCGCCGCGGCAAACGGGGCGATGCCGGTGGCGCCGAAACGCCGCAGCAGCGCGGATTGCTCGCGCACCGCCCGCGGGCCGTGGCGGGCTCCGGAGCGATGCGTCACGCCGCCGTCGAACGGCACCCCGATCACGCCGATATCCACGCCCGCCAGGCTGTCGGCGATGGGGGCGCGGAAGAAGCTGGCGATTCCGGCATGGCGCGGCAGGGCCTGCGGGTCGGCGAGTTCGGGGTAGCGAACCGGCGGCTTGATCATGCGCGGGACCTCCGTCCCACGCTCTACCACGAACCCAACCGGTCAGTGCACCAGCAGCGGGATCATGTCGTGCTGGACGATCGCGGCCAGCGCGGTCGGCTGGTCCCCCATGATCGCCATCTGCGTGCCGTCGGCGGCGCAGATGGCGAAGCCCGGGGCGCCATCGACGGTGATCGGCCGGACATAGGCGATCTGCGAAAGGCCAAGCCGGGCCAGCTGCGGCTGGCTCAGATGGTGGATATCGACGTATCCGCCTTGCGCCTGGGTCGGGGTCTGGTCGGTGGTGTCGTCGGTCATCTGCGTCGCTCCTGTTCCGGCCCGCGCGGCGGCGCCGGGGTTGGCCGGACCATCAGTCCCGGCTGAGGGTGGATTCGATCAGTTCCGCCGCGCCTCTGGCGCCCGGCAGCTTTGAGGTTGCGCCGTTGGTCGCGGGCTTGGTGATCGGGATGGTCTTCACCTTCGCTTCCGGCAGCGGGCGTGAGAGGTCGATATGCAGCAACCCGTTATCCAGCCAGGCACCGCTGACATCGATCCCCTCGGCCAGCACGAAGGCGCGCTGGAACTGGCGCGCGGCAATGCCGCGATGGAGGAAAATGCGCTCGGCGCTGTCGTCGGTCTGACGGCCGCGGATCACCAGCTGGTTGTCCTCCTGGGTGATCTGCAGATCGCTCATGGTGAAACCGGCGACGGCGAGGGTGATACGCAGCCCGTTCGGGCCGATCTGCTCGATGTTGTAGGGCGGATAACCGTCGGTCGTGGATTTCGAGGCGCGTTCCAGGATCTGCTCCAGATGGTCGAAGCCGAGGAACAGGGGTGAGGTGAAAACCCTGGTGGTCATGACACGGCTCCCTCGATCAGAGCGAAGCGGGGCGGGACCCGTCGAGCGGCATCCCGGATCGCCGATAATTTGGCGCGTCGGTACGGATTTGCAAGGGCCGCTACCCCGCCTCCGGCATCAGCGCGGCCAGCAGCGCGGCCATGTCGGGCGGCGGCGGCGTTTCGAAACGCAACGCCGCCCCGGTGATCGGATGGACGAACCCCAGGCTGGCGGCGTGCAGCGCCTGGCGCGGGAAGTCCAGCAACCGGCCGCGCACCGACTCGGGCAGCCCCCGGGCGGCGACGGGGACGCGGCGCAGATAGACCGGATCGCCGATCAGCGGATGGCCGCGCGCGGCCAGATGGACCCGGATCTGATGCGTCCGCCCGGTTGCCAGCCGGCATTCCAGCAGGCTCACGGCGGCGGCGACCACGCGCAGGGTGCGGTAGCGGGTCAGCGCCTCGCGCCCGCCGCCATGAAGGCGGATGGCCATGCGCTTGCGGTCGCGCGGATCGCGCCCGATTGCGCCCGTGATCTCCCCGGCCGCCGGCGTGGGGACGCCCCAGGCCAATGCCAGATAGGTGCGTTCGGCGGTGCGCGACGCGAAGGCCGCGACCAGGCCGGCCATGGCGCGCTCGGTCTTGGCCGCGACCATCACGCCGGAAGTGTCCTTGTCCAGCCGATGCACGATCCCCGGGCGCTGCTCGCCGCCCACGGCGAGGGCCGCGCCGCAATGGGCGATCAGGGCGTTGACGAGGGTGCCGTCCGGGTTGCCGGGGGCCGGATGGACCACCAGGCCGGCCGGTTTGTCGATCACGATCAGGTCGCGGTCTTCGAACAGGATGCTCAGCGGAATCGCCTGACCCTGCGGGCGCGCCGGGCGCGGGGCGGGTGGGGCGAGGGTATAGGTGGCGCCGGGGCGGGGCTTCGCGGCCGGATCGGTGATGGGGGCGCCGTCGCAGGTCGCGGCGCCGGCGGCCAACAGCGCCTGAATGCGGGCCCGCGACAGGGCCGGAAAGCGGTCGGCCAGAAACCGGTCGAGCCGCAGCGCCGCGTCCGCGGGCCGGGCTTCGGCGCGCAGGATTGCGGGGGCGGCGGGCGGCTTGTCCGACATGACGGATGCGGATACCCCGGCGCGGAGTTGGATGCGAGGGCGGCACATGCGGACGCTGACGGCGGCGACGATCGGAATGGGGGTGCTGATCCTGCTCGGCACGACGGTGCTGATCGTGACGATCGTGCGGCGGGCGAGCGTGCCGGCCGCGCCCGGGCCAGCGTTCACGCAGCTTTTGGACGCGGCACCTGGCAGCGCCATCGTCGGTGTGGCCGGTGCCGGGGGGCGGATCGCGGTGGCGCTGCATGGCGGCGGGCCGGACCGGGTGGTGCTGATCGATCCGCGCGATGGGCGCGTGGCGGGCCAGGTGGTGCTGGGGCGGTAGCGCCGTACGGGCCCCGGCGGGAAGCCGCCCCGCGCCGACGGCCTGCGTCGCGATCGCGGCCAACGCCGAACGCCTGGCGAATCGGGCGCCACCACTGCCTCATACTCCTGACCCAGCCCGTCGGCGGCGGCGGGGGGCACGGGATAGGCCATATTGGGTCCTGATCCGGCCGCGCCCGCCGGGCGCGCGCGGGGAAAGAGCAGTCTGTGTTGCCGTTCAGCGCCCCGCGACGCTGGCCCCGCGACTATCTTGTGTAAGGGACTCGCACCTGGAAAGTTCATGATGTCCCCGCGAATCGGCCTTGCCCGATTGGTCGTGGGTGGACTCCACCCGGTAGCCTCTTCCTTCGTGAGACTGCCATGGACTTGTTCTCGACCGGCGGGGAAGAACTCGAGGACCGCTCGGAGCTGCGACGCGCAA
>JAKAZJ010000469.1 GCA_021826565.1 Pseudomonadota bacterium
AAGCGCGGGGGAACGGGCCGTGGCGCGGTTGAACCCGGTGCGCCCGAAGACGGCGCTTCTGCCGGTGGTGTTTGCGCCCCGCGTCTCGGGCAGCCTGGTGGGACATCTGGCGGGCGCGATCAACGGCGCAGCGGTGGCGCGGGGCACCTCGTTCCTGAAGGACCGGATGGGGGAATTTCTGTTCGCGCCCGGCGTGTCCATCCATGACGATCCGCGGCGGATGCGCGGGCTGCGTTCGCGCATGTTCGACGGCGAGGGCACGCCCACGGCGGCGCGCATGCTGGTGGATGACGGCGTGCTGCGAACCTGGCTGCTGGACAGCCGGGCCGCGCGCCAGTTGGGGCTGGTGTCCACCGGCCACGCGGCACGCGGGACCGGCGGGCCGCCCTCCCCGGCGCCGACCAATTTGTATCTGGCCCCCGGGGCGATCACGCCAGCGGCGCTGATGGCCGATATCGCGCTTGGGATCTATGTCACCGAGCTGATCGGGATGGGGGTGAACAACGTCACCGGCGACTACAGCCGCGGCGCGGCGGGCTTCATGATCCGCAATGGCGTGTTGGCCGAACCGGTGGCGGAAATCACGATCGCCGGCACCCTGCCGGCGATGTTCGCAGCACTTCGGCCGGCGGACGATCTGGTATTCCGGCGCGGGACCGATGCGCCGACGGTTCGAATTGACGGGATGACCGTGGCAGGCGGGTGACGCCGGCCCCGCTATGGGGCCGGCGTCGCAGTGGCGTCAGAACAACACGCCGGCTTCCAGCAGGAAGTCGGCCTGATCACGACCGTTGGCCGGGGTCCCAACCGTGGCCGAGGTCCCATACCCCGCCGAACCCGGCGTGCCGATGCTGGTCAGGTGCAACCAGCCGATATCGCCGCGCACGAACAGATGGTTCTTCTGCCAGGTCGGCGCGATCGAGATGCCGAAGCCGGCGGAGCGTGAGTTGAGGAACCAGGCGTCCGGCCCATTGGACGTGAAATACTGCACCCAGCTACCGATCGAGTACGGCGACTTGCCGAACTGGTAGCTGGCGAACAATGCCGCGCCGAAATTGCTCGAGAAGGCCGGCAGCCCGACCTGCGAGTTCTCCTTGGCGTACACATACTGCACTTCCGGCACCACGTTCAGGTTGCCGATCGTGTAGCTGTAATAGGCGCCGAACATCGTCGAGTTGACGAACGGGGAATTGCTGCCCGGCCCCGAACCGACAAACGAGCTGGTGTAGGGCGTGGTCGCCGAACCGTAGAAATGCGCATTGGGTCCGGTGTGCCCGAGATTGGTCGCGAAATACCCGGTCACGTTGTTGTTGTCGTTGATCGTATAGGTCGCCGACGCCTGCAGGAAGTTCCAGACCTCGGTATCGAATCCATCGCCGAAGGTCACGGTTGCGGCAACCGGACCCAGCGTGTAGCTGGCCGAGACACCCATGCTGTTCGAGTTCTGCACCTCGAAGATGTCAGTGGTCAGCATGCTGGTATTCTGCCAGTCCACCCCGGATTCATAGCCCTCCAGCGAGTTCACGTGCCCGGCCGAGATATTGAAGCTGGCGGTCGGCGCGATGGTGATATAGGCGGCCCGAAACGGCCCGGTCTGGAACGTCTGCACCGAGGTTCCGCCCGGCTTGTAGCCCAGCACCCACGAGTTGTTCGCCCCGGCCAGCAGCGTGAACTGCACCAGGCCATCGGTCTTCTGCAGCTGGATCAGTCCGTTCAGGAAGTTGACCCCGGCCGATTTGCCGGTGCCGAGCAGGCCGTAGCCGTCACCGGAGTTGCCCACGCCGGTCAGCGCGTAGCCGTAGCCATCCGCGCCGCCGCTGAGGCTCAGCTTGCCAAGGAAGGTACCGGTATCGATCGTGACCGGTGTCGGTGCCGTCAACGCATGCGCCGCCGGGATCGCCGCAAACGCCACCGCCGAAAGCGCAGTACCGGCACCGAGCATCGCACGCAACGCGCCGGATCGCAGTCTGTTCCCCTGAGTCATATCCGTTCTCCTTCGCTTTGTTCTTGTCACAACCCGAGCCGACTGGCGGTTCGGGCAAGCGGGGCGCCCGATCGCGGGCGCCCCGTTCCGGGCAGGATCAGAAAATCTGTTCTCCATGCAGCACGAGATCGAGACCCTCGCGCTCCTCCTCCTGATCGACGCGCAAACCCACCAGCGCCTTGGTGACCATCAGCAGAATGAAGCTCATCACGCCGCTGTAGATCAGGGTCACGCACACCGCGATCACCTGGGATTCGAACTGCGGCAGGCCGCCCTTGTTGGCGCCTCCCGACAGCGGACCGTAGGCAAACACGCCGGTCAGCAAGGCGCCGACGATCCCGCCCACGCCGTGCACGCCGAACGTGTCCAGACTGTCGTCGTAGCCCAGCAGGTGCTTGAGGCTGGTTGCCGACCAGAAGCAGATCACGCCGGCGGCGATGCCGATGATGATCGAGGCACCCGGCAGCACGAAGCCGGACGCGGGCGTGATTGCCACCAGCCCCGCGACGGCGCCGGAGGCGGCACCCAGGACGGATGGCTTGCCCTTGCTCGCCCATTCCGCGAACATCCAGGCCAGCGCCGCGGCCGCGGTCGCGATCTGCGTCACCGCCATCGCCATACCGGCGCGGCCATTGGCCCCGACCGCGGACCCGGCGTTGAACCCGAACCAGCCGACCCACAGCAAGGACGCGCCGATCACGGCATACGATACGTTAAAGGGCGCCATGTTGTCCTGGCCGTAGCCGACGCGCTTGCCCATCACCAGGCAGCAGACGAGGCCGGCGATCCCGGCATTGATATGCACCACCGTGCCGCCGGCGAAATCCGCCGCGCCGGGCAACCCGAACACGCCCGCGCCCAGCCAGCCGTCCGAACTCCAGACCCAATGCGCGATCGGCGAATAGACCAGCAGCGACCAGAGCGTCATGAAGATGCACAGCGCGCTGAACTTCATCCGATCCGCGAACGCACCCGCGATCAGCGCCGGGGTGATGATCGCGAACGTCATCTGGAACATCATGTAGACGGATTCAGGGATCGTCTGCGGGATCGACCCG
>JAKAZJ010000470.1 GCA_021826565.1 Pseudomonadota bacterium
AGCGGCACAAAGTCCAGCGGCACAAAGTCCAGCGGCGCGAAGTCCAGCGGCGCAAAACATGGGCGCCCGCGCAAAGCCTGACGTGGCTGGTTCCGATGAACAAGGTCAGGCGCGAGGTGGGCTGATCGGGGCGGTGCTATGGCTGCTGCGCCGGGTTCCTCCCGACTTTCTGGCCGGCATCGGCGGCGCGCTGGCCCGCATATTCGGTCCGCTCCTTCCCGCGCAGCGAATCGGCCGCGACAATCTCCGCGCCGCCTTCCCCGACGCGGACCCCGCCTTCCTCCGCGCCACGCTGCGCGCAGCATGGGACAATCTGGGCCGTGTCGGCGGCGAGTATGCCGCGCTCGATCGGCTCTGGCACTACGACCAGGCGCGCCCCGAGGCCGGGCGGATCCTGGTGGACGACGTCTCCACGCTGGCCGAACATGCCCGTGCCGGCACGCCGGTACTGCTGTTCACCGCGCATCTGGCGAATTGGGAGCTGTCAGCCGTGGCCGCCCATGCGCTGGGTCTGCCGACGGCTGTGGTGTACCGGCTGCCGAACGGTGCCCTGTCCAGGGCTGCAATCGCCCGCATCCGCACCCCCATCATGGGCCAGCTGATCCGCACCCGTCCGCAGGCCGGGCTAGAGATGGCAGCTTCCTTGCGGCGCGGGGCGATCCTCGGGATGCTGGTCGATCAGCGCTTCAGCCGCGGCGTGGAGGTCACGTTTTTCGGCCGCCCCTGCACCGCCAACCCAACCCTGGCGCGGCTGGCGCGCCAGTTCGATTGCCCGGTCTTCGGTGCGCGGGCCATCCGTCTGCCCGGCGGGCGGTTCCGTATCGCGCTGACCGGTCCGGTGACGCTGCCGCGCGATACCGAGGGGAAGATCGATGTCGCCGCCGCGACGCAGACGATCACGACGATCGTGGAGGGCTGGATCCGCGAACACCCCGGGCAGTGGCTATGGTTTCATCGGCGCTGGCGGCGCTAGCGGCCTGCCGGATTTGCTTCATCCGGGCGAATGGTGGCGGGCGAATCCCGGGCCTTGCCCGGCATCCGGTCGACCGGGGCGTCGCCGTGGCATTAAGTCCGGCAGGCTGCTAGCGCTGGCGGTTCAGGCTGCCCGCCAAAGCCGCATGGAGGAATCGATGCCCTATGAAAACACCGCGAAACGCCGCCTGGCCGCGAACGAGCTTGTCCTGTGCATGGGTGTGAACCAGCTCCGCTCACCCAACATCGCGCTGCTCGCGCAAGCCTGCGGGTTCGATGCGCTCTATATCGACCTGGAACACAACCCGACCGGGCTGGAAACCGCCGCCGGCATCTGCGTCGCCGCGATCGGCGCGGGCGTCACGCCAATCGTGCGCCTGACCTCGCACGATCCGAACGACGCCGCTCGCATTCTGGACTGCGGCGCCCAGGGCGTGATGGTTCCGCATGTCCAGAATGCCGCCGAGGCCGCGGCGATGGTCGCCGCCTGCCGGTTCGCGCCCCTCGGTCACCGCTCCGCCGCCGGCACTGTCCCCGCCCTGGGATACGCCGCACTGCCGCAGGCCGAGATCAACCGCCGCCTGAACGCCGAGACCCTGGTGATTGCGATGCTGGAAACTCCGGCCGCGATCGACCAGGCCGACGCGATCGCCGCCGTCGCCGGGATCGACATGCTCCATATCGGCTCGACCGATCTGAGCACCGAGATGGGAATCCCAGGCGATTACCAGCACGACCGGATGCGCGCCGCCTATGAAACCACCGCGCGAGCGGCGCGAGCGCATGGCAAAGCCTTCGGCGTGGGCGGGGTGCGCGAGGACACCACATTCCAGGGCTGGCTGATGGGGCTGGGGATGCGCTACCTCACCGGCGGGTCCGATACGGGCTATATCCTGAGTGCCGGGCGGCGCGACGTGGCGGCGATGCGGGCGGCGCTGCGCGGCTGACGCGGGCGGCATTAACCTTCGGTCAACGCTCCGGGCTCATGCTGCGCGCATGGAGTCCCTCACGCCCGGCTTGTTCACCCTCGCCCAGCAGCGCCTGGAATATCTGTCCCAGCGCCAGACCGTGCTGGCGCAGAACGTCGCCAACACGGACACCCCGAGCTATGTCGCCCGGGACCTGCCGGCGTTTGCCGCGGCGCTGGCGGATGCAGCCGGAACGATGCGCCGCACCTCTCCGCGTCAGTTCGCCGGCAACGATGCGCCGGCAGGGGGCGCGCCCATTGGGGACGCGCGGCATATCCAGCCGGTGGCGCAGCAGCCGGACGGCAACGCGGTGCCGCTGGATGTCGAACTTAAGGACATCGCCGCCACCGCGTCGGACCAGCAGCTGGTCACCACGATCTACACGAAATACCTCGCCATGTTCCAGCTGACGCTGGGCCACGGCAACGGGTAACGCTACGGGAGCACCCTCATGGATCTGGACAAGGCCCTCGCCATCTCCGCCAGCGGCATGAGCGCACAGGGCACGCGCCTGCGCGTGATCGCCGAGAACCTGGCCAATCAGGACACCACCGGCGCCGCCCCCGGCGCCAATCCGTATCGGCGCAAGACCATCACCTTCGCCGATCGCATGGATAGCGCCGCCGGGACGCAGCTGGTGGAGGTCGCCGGGATCGGCGCCGACCCGTCCGCATTCCCGCTGCGCTACGACCCGTCCAATCCCGCCGCCAACCCGCAGGGCTACGTGAAACTGCCCAACGTCAACAGCTTCGTCGAAATGATGGATATGCGCGAAGCGGAACGCAGCTACGACGCCAACGTCTCAGTCATGCAGGCCACCAGGTCGATGCTGACCCGTACTATCGATCTGCTGAAATGAGCGCGATCCCCACGATCACCGTCACCCCGTCCGCCGTCGCCCGCGCCTATGGCAATACGGCTTCGGGCAACCCGGGCGGCACGGCGGGCGGGGAGGATTTCGGCGCCACCTTGCAGCGCGCGCTCTCGGGCGCGATCGCGGACGGGCGGCAGGCGGATCGGCAAGCCGCCGGAGCGGTCGCCGGCCAGGGCGACCTGACGCAGGTGGTGATGGCGGTCTCCAAGGCCGAGC